>NZ_JAHPYX010000236.1:0-19547 GCF_019058535.1 Candidatus Borrarchaeum sp. | reverse complement strand
GTCGTATGAGGCTTTATAAGCGCATTGTAAAGCAAAGGTTGATCCTGTAAGGTAAGCCCCTCTGTTTTAAGGAAAAAGCCACATTCAGTTCCCAATACTGACCCATCTTTTTTTACAGCGACAAAATCATCCTGCGCTATCTCAATGCCTTCTCCAAGCTCATTCAAGTCATGTGTATGGCAGGAATGTGTTGTCTTGCCCGTAGCGGTTAAACCAAAAATAAGCATATTAAATCTATTAATTCTTCCTGTCTTGTGATCTCTCGCCTTTATTAACTTCGCGCCTGCATGAAGTCCTAGCATTCCCTTTTGTTTGGCATACCACATAGCCATTCGCAAAAACCCTTTCTTAACTTCACCAAAATAATCGGATCCTAAAACGAAGGTCACGCCAATCTCAGGTAGACAAATTACTTGTCTATCTTTCTCATGCCATTCTGGAAGATCTATTATATACAGACTCGGAGGTTTCATTTCTCTATTTTCAAACAAAGATCCGTTCATCATGTGAGCTAATCGTACGGAATCTGGTCGAGCTAAAGAAACATAAAGAGTACAAGTCGGTGTGAATTCTGGATTATTTCCCATAGTTCTGACGTTACACAATAACGGTGCTTTCTGCAGATATTTTAACACAGTATCAATCGTTTCAGGAGCATGAGCTAATATTTCTCTCTGTTTTGGAGTTAATTCGGATTGAATCACATCCGCACTACCAAGATAAACCGTAAGACCGGCTGACCGATTTTTTACAGCAGAGATAAAATTGTAATTACGGTATTTCGTTTTTCTACCACATACTTCTGCTTTTACTTTGATTTGTTCAGGTGAAATATGTGCAACATTTGGTTGATTAAATAATTCTTCAATTGTTTTTCTAACTCGATTTAGATCGATTCTTTTACATATATCCTCCATATTTTGGATGATACTCTCTTTCGATTCTGGTGAATCTGTTTGTGTTTCCTCAATGGCTTCTAATTGAATCGTTTTCACCTTTTCCTTAATCTGTAACTTTTTAATTTTGGAAATAATCTGATCTCACTTTACGAAGGAATGAAAATACTCAGAATAATTTGACATTTGTAAAAATATGCTCTTCTTTTCTGTATTTTTTGATGATATTTTTTTATCAAAGATAATATGTCTCCTTAAAAATCTTGCCATTTACGTAAACAAAGGTAGTCAAAGGTAAACATGGTCAACAATTTTTAGCCAAAGTTTTTTATACACTCAGTCCAGTTTCTCGAAAGAGGTCTAAAAATGAGGGATCACTTTATTTTTGAGTCCATTAAATGAAGTGGCATCTAAAGAATCAGTTGCAGCTGTTACCCTTCCTAAACACGTCAATTTTTTTGATACAACCTTAAGAGATGGTGAACAAACACCAGGAATTGCGCTCGATGTTGAACGGAAGGTAGCAATAGCTCAAGAATTAGATCAGCTTGGTGTAGATATAATAGAAGCTGGATTTCCTATTGTGTCAAAAGGCGAGATAGAAGCTGTAAAAGCAATTGCTAACTGTGGTCTACAAGCAGAAATTTGTGGCTTTGCTCGAGCAATTCAAAAGGATATTGATGCAGTGCTTAGTTGTGATGTTGATTCAGTTCTTACTTTCATTGCAACTAGCGAGTGGCATGTCAAATATAAACTCAAAATGACTCAAGAAACCGTTCTGGATAAAATAGTTACATGCATCGAATATGCTAAGGATCATGGCTTATTGGTTGAATTATGTGCAGAAGATGCGACCGGTACCTCTCTTGATTTCTTAAAGACGTTTTACAAGACTGGTGTTGACGCTGGCGCAGATCGAATTATGCTACCTGACACAACGGGTAGGTGTAATCCACGTGTAATCAATGCATATATTCATGCTCTAAAAAAGGTTATTCTTGTTCCCCTTAGCATCCATGCTCATAATGACTTTGGACTTGCAACTGCCAATTCTCTAGCAGCTGTGGAAGCGGGAGCAGAAACTGTACAAGTGTGTATCAATGGAATGGGTGAACGTGCTGGAAACGCTAGTTTGGAGCAAGTCGCAGCATGTTTACTTGGATTTCATAATATATCATGTAATATCAAACCACACCTTATTGCAGAAGTCTCTCGGAAGATTGAACGATTAATGAAATTCCATCTACCACTAAATGCGCCGATTGTTGGTAAAAATGCGTTTCTTCACGAATCTGGCATTCATGTCCATGGCGTACTAGCCCATAAAGCATGTTACGAGCCAATGGATCCTGGATTTTTCGGCAGGAAAAGACAATTTGTCTTGGGTAAACATGCTGGAAGGCATGCTGTCCAATCGATTTTAACAGAGTTAGGGTTGCATGTAACTGCTGAGCAGGAAGAACACATCTTTCGACGCATCAAAGAACATGGTGATCAAGGAAAAAAAGTCACGGATTCAAATGTCTGGGACATTGTAAAAGATGTGCTTCATTTACCAAGCGAGGACTTCCTTACGCTAAAGACATTGACTGCATTCACTGGAAACAAAATCACTCCGACATCATCTGTGGTTCTTAGTGTACGCGGAGAAGAAAGAATCCATACTGCTTCAGGAGTTGGACCTGTTGATGCAGCAATGAAAGCAATTGAAAAAGGTGGTCTTCTTGAAGGAATTAAACTTGAAGAATATCATGTTGATGCAATTACTGGGGGGACATCATCAGCTGTGGATGTACAGGTGAAACTAAGAGATGAAATTAACGATACAGAGGCAAGTGCAACAAGTGTGGATAATGACATTGTCATGGCAAGTATTAGAGCTCTGCTTACAGGAATCAATAAACTAATTGCACTTCAACGATTTCAAGGGAAAAGTAAAAAGATGGTCTAGATATGGCGCGCTAGTATTGCGAATGTCTGATTTCTTTATAAATAATCACGTTTTCATCCCCCTCTTATTACGCTTTTTCGCGCGCGTAACAAAAAACTATATATATTCGGTCGTCACCGAATAATATTGTTCGTAAAAAAGCGAACATTCGATGAAAACCTAATAAAAAAATAATTTTATGGTGTTGAAAGATAATGATTGCAGAGGCTGTTGTGAAACAGGAATTAGATGTTTCCAGGAGTATCCCCCCAAGTGCCAAAACGGTGTATAATTTAATAAAGAACCAGGGCCCAATTACCGCAAAAGATATTCAAAATGGATGTAAACTTGCTCCCAGAACAGTTCGTTACGCTTTAAAGATCCTTTTAGATGCACATCTAATTCAGCGTTTGCCAAACTTGCAGGATATGAGACAGAATATTTACAGAACGATAAACTAATTTTACTCTTTTTTCTACTCTTTAGATTCTGTTTACACACGATCTAATCGGGGTTTAGAAATTCATTCAAGATGATAATAATCCCAAAGCAAGAGCTGCATAACCTTTAGCGGATTTTACGAAAACTAAGCAAGAAAGTACAAGCGCTTTAGTATGGGGATAAATTAAGTTGGGTTTATATAATTTTTTGGTAAGCGGGTAATTAAGTACCTATGGTGCGTAGGGAATTCACGCCTGTGGACATAAGACCTCCGTAACCCCAACATGGGGGATCGAGTCTGTGGTTGAAGCAGGAAGCCTCATAACTTAAACATGAGGTAGCTCATTAGTTGATCTATAGCCAAATGTTCAAAGAATCAACGCAAGGAAACTCCCCTTTTACGGGGGAGAGGAATTGCGTTCTAAATGCTATCCTTCTTAGGATATGACAATTTTTTTTCTTCTTACTTTTCAAGTATTATATAAATCAAATAATCTGTCGATGAGGGAAGAGAAATAAATATCTTTGTTTAAAAAGGTCAAATATTACCAGATATCATTTTTTTAAGGTAGAAGTCTCAATGCAAGTGCTGCGTAGCCTTTAGCCGATTTAATTAATTCATCTATTGATAAATGCTCGTTTGGTGTATGGGCCTGTTCTTCTTCTCCTGGACCAAATCCAATTGTTGGTATATTAGCTATGCCCGCTGTGTAGACTCCATCAGTTGAAAAAAGCCATTTTATGATTTTAACATGTTGACCAACTGATTTTTCAAGAACCTCTTTTGCTTTTTGAATCAAAGGAGTAGAAGGGTCAAAATACCATGTAGGGAAATATTTATGATCAATGAGTGTTTTTTTCGTAAAAAATTGCACAGGTTCATCAATAATACTAACAGAAACTTCCACATCAGATATTTGTTCTCTTACACTTTCTATTACATCATGCATCTCGTTGATTACTACTTCTTCTGTTTCACCAGGGATAATACGGCGATCGACAACAATTCGACATTTATCAGGTACTACATTTCCCCCTGGCGAACTAGAAATATCAATTATGGTTACCGATCCTTTACCTAGGAACGGATGTGACGAAAGTCTTTCATTTAACTTTTTTATTTCATTGATAATAGAAGTCATAGGATAAATCGCATTTTTTCCGAGTTCAGGCATACTACCATGACTCGTTTTACCTTTTGTAACTATTTCAATTTCTGCTCTACCCCGTTGTCCTATCGATAGATTCAGATTTGAGGGCTCACCAAGAATAACACAATTTGGTGTAATTCCGATATTTTCTATAATATGTTTTACAGCCAGTCCTTCGTTTAATTCTTCAAAAACCACTGCAGCCATACATAAATCAGTTGGTGGTGTAATTCCGTATCTCCGTATCATTCCGAGAGCAAAGATTTGGCTTGCAAGTGCTCCCTTCATATCTACTACACCACGTCCATAAATCGCATTATCTTTTATTATCGCTCCAAAAGGCTCACAATCCCAAACATCACGCCTTCCAACATTCACATGATCCATATGGGCATCAAATAAAAGTAGATGATCATTACCTGCTTTTCCTTCAATAAATCCAATGACACTTCCAAGTTCATCTGTCATCACATTATCAAACTCGAACTCATGCATCCATTTGGCGATTACTTTAGCAAGTGTTTCTTCTTTGCCGCTATAACTTGGAATTTTGACGATTTCGCGACAGAATTCAATTAATTCTTCTTTATTATCTTCAATTGCTTCAAGTATTGTCTTTAAACTATTGTTCAAATGATCACAGCCCAAGTTTTTTTCAAAATTGAACTGATAATTATCTTAGATACCTGTATATATCAAATTGATTGACTTTGAATCAAAACTGCCTAATTCTAACTAAAAAGAAATGCATCAGTCTATTTTATTTTAATATATTTTAGAATTTTCATACCGATACACTCAAATTTTCTTAATGCAAATTAATTAGGAAAAGCAGAACTTCAATTTTCTTGTAAAACAAAGGCGATAAAATGGTATCTATTGAGTCATTAATTTACGGAGGACTCATAGGACTGGTTTTTGGTATTATTGTTGGCATTGCATGGAAATATAAACTCAAAAAAGCTTATGAAGCATGTGAAGGTAGCCATGAAAAGATATTAACAGTTTATGAAGAGTGGGAAGAAGTAGGTATAAAGTTAAAGATTCAAATGACCGAATTCACAAATGAGCTATTGAATACGAATGAATGGTTGAATATAGCGTATCACACATGGGTATCTGAACGTTTGTATGAAGCCTCACAGGATCCATCAGCACAAATGGAACCATATTGGTTTGGAGAAACTGCAGGCCCAAAATTAGATCCTAAAGAAATTGATATGCTCCTCAAATCATAATTTAATGACATTTAGATGTGTTCCTTCTTAAAAGTCGTTCATTTTTCAATTCTTTTAAGTGAAATAACTGAGGCACTCACTCCTGATATTGTTTTTCAGAGTCTTGTACCGTATTCTAGTGCTCTAACACGAAATATTATAAAACCACAAAGGGTAATTTGCTAATTATAAGATTTAGAGGGAAAAAAATGGCAATTGATACAGGATTAGACATTATTTTTACAACATCTGCATCTTCTATTAAATTTGGTATAGGCGCTACAAATGAACTGGGCTATGAATTAAAGAGACTTGGCGTAAAGAATACACTAATTATTACCGATAAAAACATTGTTGAAATTGGGCTTGCAGAGAAAGTGAAGGCAATAATCGAGAATGAAGATATTAAAGCTGATATAACGAATCAGAGATTCCTCAATTGGTACAAGGAACTTTAGAACAACAAAGAACTCTGTCTTGTTCGCCGAGACCTGTAACTGCGAAAGATTTAGAAGAGATGTTTAAAGATTCGCGCAGTTTCTGGTAATCTCTTTTTTCAATTTTACTTTTCTTTTTTTTATTTTTAGATTCGTTTGTGCCCATAGAATATATAGAAGAGGAATTAAGTGTTTTGAAGACATGTATAAATACTTAATATAGTATATTGTCTTTTAACTTATGATATTTCAAAGATGAAATCTTGCCTTTAAATGAGTTTACTTATTTAGTGAGCCACATGTCATCTCCAAAGGATATTTTAGTGAATATTTTATCAGATTTAGGGCCGTTAAGCTCTTTTGGCGTGATGTTTTTAGCATCAAATGGTGAGATTCTTCATGGATCTTTTACCAATGAAGAACATGAAAGTCTTGCTGTAGATATAGTAAAGAGAAGTTTTGCCAACATGGATGTCTCTGACTTCATTCAAAGAGGACTAACTGACCTTAATTCTCAACTTTATGTCTTCAAAATTGCTGAAGATGTTGTAGTGAGCTTGATAACAAATGAGTCAATTGGAACTGTTTTAGTGAATTTGAATACGATCGTTAAGAAGTATCATAAACAACTTGAGAAAGCATTTCCAAATTCTAAGACACCTAGAAACGATTCTGATCGACCAATTGATTTTAATGTACATGAAATTCAAGATGAAGTTTTATGCAAAACTGTGAAGAGAATTTTTGAAAAGATTAAACACCTAGGAACAATTGAGATTCTATTTTTTGAAGGAGATAAATTTGTCTTTGGAAACTTTGCTGACGTTGATAAAGAATACGAAAAAATGGCACTAGACCTTGTGCAGCAACACGTCTCTAGTTTCAATGTTTCTGATTTCATTAGAAAGACTTTAGAGAGTGATATAAAATTGTATGTGTGTAAACTTTCTGAAACACTTACAACTGCGTTTCTAGCTAAGAATCCGCTTGGACAAATTCTGTTGCGATTAAAAGAAATAATCGAAGAACTAAGCCATAATTAAACAAAAATAATAGAAATTGTTTTTGAGCAAAAAATGAAATGATAAAACTCTTGCAAAAGAAGAAAAATATTTTAGATTGGAGTAGTAGTATCTGGACGCTCATTTTGAGCTGCATCAACGAATTTTTTTATTTCTTCATCAGAAAGTTTGGTGAAAGTTCTTGTTTCTGTGTCTATTATCGCTGCTTCGACTTTTTGAGCCGCGTCTCCTCCTTCTAGTCCATTTTCAACAACTAGAGCCAATGCATTTAAAGCAAGTTTAATATTATCGTTGATATCAGCATTTTCCTTAAATTCCTTCTCCAAAAATTCTGTAACTGTTTGTTCGCCCGAACCAATAGCGACAGCCTGATAACCTATGTAGGTCCCACTTGGGTCAGTCACATACAATTTTGGTCCGGTTGCATCAACTCCTGCGATCAATAGTTTCACACCGAAGGGTCTTACTCCAGCAGTCTGTGTATATCTTTGTTTTAAATCTCCTATATATCGTGTCAAAGTCTCAATAGGGATATCTTCATCATAGGTAAGTCGATTAATCTGAGCTTGAACGCGAGCTTGGTTAATAAGAATTCGAGCATCAGCCGTTAATCCAGCTATCGCACAGCCCGAATGTTCATCTATTTTGAAGATTTTTTCAATTGTAAATTCTTCCACAAGTTTGCTAAGAATACGTTTTTCAACTGCTAACACCACACCATTAGCAGCTCTAAGTCCAATAGCAGTGGTTCCACGCCTCACGGCTTCTATAGCATATTCTACTTGGAATAGTCTCCCATCAGGAGAAAAGATTGTAATTGCCCGGTCGTAGCCGGTTTCAGGTGGAGCAAACATTATTCATTATCCTCCATATGCTTAAAGATGCAATGCAACAAGCAAATTGATTCACTTGAATGTAGAGTAAATCAATATTTAATATTATCGGCGGGAAGTCCCCGTCTGACAAGTAGAGGATGAAAGCCGCTAACCTTATAAAGTTTTTTGTAAAGGAAAGTTACGATGAATACCGGGAGGAAGGCAGGGATACAAGACTCCCGGTAGGATGGCAGAAGAGGTGACCCTGTGAGCGAGGATTCGGACAGTTGCTAACCCGCGCGAATAACCGCGAAGGTAAAAGGACAATAGCATTTGACGAATCCCAAAAGTGTGATACTGGAAATGAAAGTTCCTATCACAGAATGCCAGGTGGACGGGCCATCCTCAAAAGGGATGATCTGCGACATACAGCCAAACATAAAACGAGAGTTTCCCGCAAGGGTTGGGAGGACTCGCAGGAAATGCCATCCGTCAGGATGGAGTAGTTCACAAATTCACCTATGAAGCCATTTAATTCCTATTCTAGAAATTCATTAAGTTAGTAAATTACGCGTCTAGAAGATGGCTGGAATCCCTCAGGTGTCATATACCCCTCAATGTAAGGTGGAAAAGGGGGTCGTGGCGTCTGAATTCCGTAAAAAGTGCCTGTAAAGAGTTCCATCCATCCAGGTTGACCAGAATCACCAAGCGATCCTCTGCCTTCAATATTACCTTCTGGGAAGAAGCGGTCATCCTGAAAATATCCACGAACAAAGAGTCCTATGGGAGTGGGAGGTTCTTCAGAATCTGAATGAATATTTCCATCTGCAATGAGCATATATCCTTTCTGTTTATCCATCATTCTCATTCTCCAATTAATTGAATGAACTAATATTATATATTCATTGAAAACATTAATTTGTTTTGACTAATTCTCTAGAAATTAATAGAGGATTAAATTATGAAGCGAATCCATTCATTCATTATCGTTATGATCATTATTTTGCTTATGTTGACATCTTATCTTTTTATACAAGAAATACAAGTCTCAAATAAATGGAAGGGTATAAATGACTGGGGATATCAACTACAGAATATCAATATAGATGAAACACGTGCGACAAAATTTGACTTGCTTGTTTTAGACTATTCTGTTAATGGGGAGGCTTCTGGTGAATTTACCCGAAATGATATAATTTCTTTGCAAGGAGGTCCTGGAGGCTCTAAGTTAATCATCGCATATCTAAGCATCGGTGAAGCTGAGGATTATCGATATTATTGGCAAGATGGTTGGAAACCGGGCGCACCTGAATGGTTAGATAAAGTAAATCCCAATTGGGAAGGAAATTACAAGGTGAAATATTGGGACGAGAAATGGCAAAATATTATTTTTGGCTCGCCAAATAGCTATTTAGATAAGATCATAGATGCAGGCTTTGATGGTGTGTACTTAGACATTATTGACGCGTACCAATATTATGAAGAAAAGGGATATTCAAATGCACGAGAAGATATGATCAATTTTGTTATTGCCATTGCAGATTATGCTCATAGGACGAAAGGTGCGAAAGATTTTGGAATTTTTGCCCAAAATGCAGAAGAACTCGTCGAAAATATGAATTATCTCAATGCATTGACTGGAATAGGGCGAGAAGAAGTATACTTTGAGGCTACAAATATTCGAACTTCTACACATCATAGGGACGCAATCGAGACGTATCTGGATCTGGTTGTAGCTGAAAATAAACTTGTCTTGACAGTTGACTATTGTAATAAGCAGGATTATATTGATGAAGCTTATACACTTGCAAAGGAGAAAGGATATATTCCCTACTGTACCACAGTAGAATTAGATAGTCTTACACTTAATGCAGGACACGCTCCGGATTGAACTATCTTTTCTTAAAGGATAGGTCATCCTACGAATGCATCATCAAAACCATATGAGCGGTCAATAGAGGTAATATGACCCGATCGCAAAATACCCGATGGACAGGTCATCCTGGGAGAAACTAGATGCTATTTGGACTCATATTGCTGAGTTTATAGGTATATTTGACTTCCAAAAAGCCCTGTTTAAATTCAGTTATCTCTTTTTTGATTTTTTCTGTATCTTTTTCTTTAATAATTGTATCTGTAATGAATTCAGCTATTCTCTCCATTTCTTTTTCTTTCATACCTACATGTGTCATTTCTGTTGTACCTATTCTGATCCCAGAAGGATTTAGGGATTTTTTCGGTTTATCCCAAGGTAACAGATTTTTGTTGCAGATGATATTTGCTTTTTCCAATTTTGTCGCTACTTTCGTTCCACCACCATAATTCTGAACATCAACAGCGACTTGATGCGACTGTGTGAAATTCTTGTGTTCACATAACACCTGAAACCCTCGTTCATAAAGACTTTCAGCTAATTTTTTGGCATTGACTATCATTTGCGTTGCGTATTCTTTACCAAAATCTAACATTTCAGCAAGTGCAATAACTAGACCAGGAAGCCTCGCTAAATGATGATTAGATACAATACCAGGAAATACAGCCCTCGATATTTTCTTGTAATGCTCTGCATTGTTTGTTAGAATAATGCCACCTTGCGGTCCAGGCAGTGTTTTATGTGTTGAGGAAGAGATAACATCCGCACCTTCCCTTATCGGATCTTGAAATTCTTTTGCTGCAATCAATCCGAGTACGTGTGCTGCGTCATAAACAATTTTCGTCTCTTTGCCTATAGCTTCTTTCAATTCTTTTACGGGGGCTGGAAATAGAAACAAACTTGTACCTAAGACAATAAGACTAAAATTACTGGTATCGAGAAGTGTAATTGTTTTATCAACATCAATATTCATCTCTTTTTCATCAAAGGGCAAATCAAATTGTTTTAGTCCACAAATACCCGCGCAACCAACCCCTAAATGACTTATGTGGGCACCTGCAGGAATACTAAGGGTAGCTATATTGTCACCATGGTTTGTTAGAGCACTAAATACTGCTAAATTAGCTACAGTTCCTGAAATTGCTCTCGGTTCAACGAAATTGACGTCAAAGATTTTTTTTGCTAATTCAACGACTTTATTTTCGATATAGTCTATATACTTCGTGCCTTGGTAATACCTCTGGTATGGTAATCCTTCAGCATACCTATGCATAAAATCTGAAATACGTATATCGTCGACTAAAGGACTTGAAACATTTTCACTCGCAATTAAATTTATACATTCTTTCTTACGCCATGTATTTTGCTTCTTTACATGATCGTACATATCCTTTACATATTCTTCATGCATTTTTTTACCATCCGCATATCCTTGAACGTGTTTGTGATTTTAGTAAACTCGATACCACAACAAGATCAATGTTTTTATTATATATTTTGATATAAAGAAATGGCAATTAGAATGACTGGCACGAACTCTACGAGAGATCTATACAAAATCGACGCTGGCAAAATAAAACAACAAGGTATTTACTATACACCTTCGTATATTGTCCAGTTCATTCTTGAAAACACTCTCAAACAGTTACTAACTCAACGATGGCAAAAGATAGAACAACTTTTCAATGAAGAAAAATATGATGAAATCGTCAAATGGTTCAAAGAAAATTCTAGAATTAACGTCATAGACCCTGCGTGTGGTTCAGGTATATTCCTAATAGAAGCGAAAAAGCTTTTTAGCAACTATTATAACAAGATTCAAAGTAAACTTTATTGTATAGAAAAAAACAACAAATATTCAGCAGATGTTGGTTTTACATTAGCGGATCTCCTGTCTTATCGTAAAATCATTGAAAAGCTAGTCTTAGAACATATTTATGGTTGCGAGTTAGATTCAACAGCCCTAAAAAATACTCTCCTAAACTTAAAACCTCAATCCTCTAAACCAAATGAATTGACTTTTTTCAATGAAAACATTGTATTGAGCGACTTTCTTATTTCTGGGCTCGAAGAACACGCTGATGTATCTATTTTCCAATCAGAACTTGAAAAGGTTAAAAAATTAAGACAATCAATAAAAGGGTCGCCAATAGATGAAATTAAAAGAAAATTGCAAACCCAGGAGAAGAAATTAAAGCAACAACTCTACTCGAAAGTAAATGAAACATTAGAACGGTATTTTCCGACTGAATTGAATAGAATTATACCATTTAATTGTGAAATAGAATTTCCTGAAGTTATAAGTGATGGAGGCTTTGATGTCCTCATAGGTAATCCTCCTTATTTCACAATCGAAGGTCGACGGAGTAATGAACGAACGATCTATTATAGTTATCTTAAAGAGTCACAAAAGTGGAAACGTTTCTTTCGATCAAATTCTGATATTTATTATTATTTTATAATCCAGTCTTTAAAAATTCTTAAAAATAAAGGATATCTTGGCTTTATAGTCGGCCAATACTTTCTTGAAAATGACTTTGCAGATAGAGTTCGAAAGTATGTATTAGATCATGCTCTCATCGAAAAAATCATTCATTTTGAGAGCATTAAACTATTTCCTGACGCAAATACAGATACTTGCATTCTAATCTTAAGGAAAGAAGACGATAAGGCTATAAGAGAGCAAAATCAAGTCAAAATTGTCCGTTGCAAGAAACAACTTGATTGCGAGACAGTAGAAGGGCATGAATTTTCAATGGAAGAAACATCTCTTCGACGAAATCAGGCTCTGCTAACACATATTCAGCGCCATCTCTCAGATGATGCTTATTCTGATGAATTCATTGATGTATTTTTAGTGCCACAGAGAAGTTTGAGCACAGGTAAATGGGTTCTTTCAATTCACAAAGAAATAATAGATAAAATTGAGGCGGTGAATTTTACCTTAACTGATTGTTGCCACATCGGGGAAGGGTTTAAAACGGGTTTAAATGAAGCTTTTATAGTAGATGATGATACTGTCGCTAAACTTCGCTTAGAAGGCGAAATATTAGTTCCTCTCTTAAGAAATAGCCATATTTCGCGTTATTACGTGAATCATAAAGGCTTCTATTTGATTTATACAACGAATAAGACAACTATAAATCAGTACACAAACGTGAAAAAATATCTTGAAAGGTTTCGAGCAAGTTTAGAAAACAGATTCCAATTTAAGGATGGAACATGCAATTGGTATAGCCTAAGTATTCCCCAAAGTAGAGAACTTTTTGATAATGCAGCGGAAAAAATCTTTTGTCCTTACAGAGCAAGAAGAAATACATTTGCGTACGATAATGAGATGCATTATGGCTTAACAGATACTTACATAATCGTTCCAAAGGAAAACTGTGAAATGAATATCAACTATCTTCTTGCCTTATTAAATTCTCAAGTACTCGATTTTTGGTATCATCATGCAGGAAAAGCAAAGGGACGTATGAACGAATATTTCACCACACCTTTAAGTAAAATACCTATACGAAAGATTGATTTCACAAATCCCGAAGATGTATCTTTGCACAATAATCTCATTGATCTAGTGACCCAACTTATTTCTCGATTAAAAACAAAAACAAATTCTTCAAAAATAGAAAAAGAAAAAAATAAACTTCAAACACAAATAGATCAGATCGTTTACAGACTTTATGATACTCTCACGCTAGGAGATATTAAAATCATTGAAAAAACTAATTAGAAATGATTACGCTGAAAGAAGTCTAAAGACTCAACTTCTTTTTTTATATACTACTTTTTGAGTACGAATATTTCTTATTTCGAGAATTCGATGGAAGGGAATAATCGTCTCCTCGTCGTCAATAGTACATGAGAAACTTCCAACATAAACCTTTTCGATAAGATGTGCCGGAATCTGTCTTTGATCATTCAACGCTCCACGATGGATATAGATGATGACATAGTCTTTGATGTCTTCCTTCGAATCCCAGATTAATTTATTGAGGAGGTCTCTTATGAGAATTGTCATGTCCTCCAAATTGGCTAATTTCAAATGTACTACTTTAACTAAGTTTAAAACTTTTAATATATGCAGCTCAATAAGTTTCAATAAGTGGATTTAATGAAATTTAACTTATTTGTATCGGTTATGAAAGGTTTCGAAATACCAGCTTGCGAAGAAATGAAAGATTTATTAGAACAACTCGGAGATACAAACCCACAAGTAACGACCTCCGTAGCGCAAGGAATAATACTTGCGTATACAAATCTTGACCCATTTATTGTGATTAAGAAAATAAAGGAATTAATTCAGAAGGATAAGTTTCGCTATTTTTTAATCCTTAAACTAAGGCCTATTGAAAGTGTTGTTGAAGCAGATTTAGATGAAATCAAGCAGGTGTGTTCGAAACTAGCGGAAAAGAAAATTAAGAATGATGAAACCTTTCGTATCACTCTAGAGAGACGATTTACAAATGTTGCCAGAAATGACCTAATTACTGCAGCAGCCTCCAACATAGATCGAAAAGTAGATCTTAAACAGGCAGATAAAATTGTTTTTATAGAGGTTTTAGAGGATTCCGTAGGCATCTCTATACTTTCACCAGAGGACGAAGTGTCTATCATTAAAGAACAAGAAAAACGTGATTTCAAGATGTTTGAGGATCAATTAAAAAAAGATGAATAGGTTGAAAGAAAATCATCATATCTTATATTTCTGCAATCACATTTTCTGGATGACCTTCTAGATACGCTTTTATGTTTGATAAAGTAGTATCCAGAATTCTTTGTGCCGCTTCTTGGGTATTAAATGCCACGTGTGGAGTAAATATGACATTCTCTCTTTCAATAATTTCCAAATTCCTTTGAAGGATTCTTTTCTCTTCATCTGTTAATGTTTCTCGGGGTTTCATTTTTTCTTCAATAAGAAATTCTTCTCCCTCAATTACATCGAGACCAGCAGCACTTATGATCCCTTCATCTAACGCGTATTTCAGTGCATCGGTGTCTATAAGGCCGCCCCTTGAAGAATTTATGAGGATAGCACCAGGTTTAATTAGCTTAATGTTATCTTTGTTTATCATATGGTGCGTATATTTGTTATACGGTGCATGAAGAGATATTATATCTGAATTTTTTAGCAGTTCTTCAAGAGATACATATTTATATCCAAGTACTTCACGTGCGAAGTCGTTAAAGATGATATCATACGCAAGAACGTTCATGCCAAATCCACGTGCAAATTTTACAGCATATAACCCAATACGACCGGCTCCTACCACTCCAAATGTTTTTCCTTTAAGGTCAGTTCCCTTAAGCCCTTCCATGGCAAAGGTCTTATGTTCAGTCATACGAATTTTATGTATCTTCCGCGTTAGTGATAATAGCAATGCAAAAGCATGCTCGGCAACTGTATTATCTCCGTAAAATGGAACGTTACACGCAACGATATTTCGTGTCTTGCACCCCTCCAGGTCAATGTGGTCAAAGCCTGTGGATCGCGTTGTAATGAATTTTAGGTTCGGCATTTTTGCTAAAGCCTCTTTATAAACCTCTGAAAAAACAAAAACTGAAACACTATCAAAATCCTTCACTCTATCAGCGTTTTCTGATGTTAAAGCTTCCGAATAAAATACTAAATCGTGTCCTGGTAGATTTTCACTAAGGTATTTTTCCTCCCATTCCTTTACCTCGAAAAATGCGATCTTCAAAATCCTCACCTCGATATTCTCGCACAATATATCCTTTTTACTCTGTTTTTATGTCTTATAAATCTTTAATTTATTAGACAAAACAATTTATGAGTTAAATTCCTTTTGAGATACTCCTAAGGTACCAATACTTACTGGAAAAAAGAAAAAAGGATTTTTAATAGATGTTTAGCGAACTTTAGTACGAATTCGTTTAGAAAGGACACCTAATCCAAGCACTGGAATAGTACAGCATAGCAGAATGGTGCCAAGACACACCGAAAAACCGCCACTGCCTTGATTAATGACTAGCACGGGATGATTGCGATCATTTTCTTTTGAAGCGAAGTCGGTCCAATCACCAATTTTATTCACTGGATCTCTTGCTTTTACCACAATTGTTACCAGTTGACCTTGCTTTCCTTTAGCAATGTCTGTAGCATCCCATTCATTCCATTGAAGTGTACGACTAACATTGAAACTGTCTACAGCCTCTGAGTTATAAGAAGGTGCATTGTTCCAGGTAAGTGTGTCTTCATTCCAATTGGTGTCATCACATTCGTGAATCCCAATATATCGCGCCTCCCATGACCATTTCAGATAAAGTTTCAACGTTGCCTCTTGAATCGATCCGTCAATCGCTGATAAATCAAACAGCAGATAGGTAATACGTATATAATCATTGCTTAGACGTGCGTCTCCCACACGAAGATATGTTTCGTCACCATAGTTTTCATCAGGATCTGTAGCTCTAATATAAGTGTCTGCGATTGGTTCTAGTTCAATGTCTTCCTGAGCAGTAGTTACACTTACAAAGAATACACTGCCTACGAAAAGTGCGAGTATGATCCAACAACAAATTTTCCTCATGGTACATTCCCGCCTGTAAAATCTTACAATGTCCTACTCTTTATATTTTTCTCTAAGCGGTCTATTGAGAAAAACTACACTTGATTTTTAGTTTTAACTTACTAGTTTAGATTTTTAAAGGAGTTTACAATCTCATTTTTTAAGGTCAAAATAGTATATAATACTATATTGTTTTATGAGTATGACCAACAATGGGTATCGAAGAGGCTGCGAAACTTCTTGCCGAAGCATATAAATATTATATGATGGGCAGAGAATTACTAGCGAAAAAAGATTTCTCTGTTAGTGTTCAAGCGGCTCAATCATGCATAGAAGTTGCTATCAAATCGCTTTTTAGTTTAGTTGATCTTTCTTATCCCCCTCTGCATGATTCTACAACAAAAATAAATATGATACTAAAAAAGCTTGAACTTCCCGAAAGATTTAGTCTGATCACTGAAGGTGCACAGAGACTCATATTCTTATCAAAACTAAGCAAGACGTTTCACGATTTTTCTGTATTTGGTTATATCGATATCGCTACCAGTAACATCTTTCAAAAACGGGACGCGGTGGTTTTAATTGATTATGCTTTTGAAGCTTGGAACATTTGTAGCCGGATTGAGGCAGCCGTAAGAAGCAAACAAATCAAAATTTTGAAGTAAATTAGTAATACATCGCTTTCTTATTGCAATAAACTCTGTTCAACAGAGATTTTAATTTTGCAGAATGAGAAAATATTCTATGATGAAAAGATAAAAAAACCGAAAACGTAATAACGGAAGAGCACTTCAAAGAACCGATTACAATACTAACAAGAAACAAAAATAGGCCTTTCAAAAGAAAATAGGAGCGCATCACAATGACCGAAATAGAAATGACTCAAGAGGAGATAGATGCCCTAAGAAAAGAAATGATTGACTTAGCGTATTCGAATAATGGTGAAGAGCAAGAACAAATACTCAAGAATATCTGGGAGGTTCTTGATGCCGTGGCTGAAAAAAAGCATCATTATGACTTAATATTTGATAATCTGACCAGGGACATTTGTGAACTTTATATTGAGAATGATAGGTCGATATCTCCGATCTTAGAGCCCTTGTTAGTTGATTTGAGCCGTATGAGTCGTTTAGCCATAAGAGCAATGAACGTAACGGTCATAAGATGGTATTTAAAACTAAAAGGCAAAGATGAGGTAGTTGAATTACTTGAGACGAATATTGGAAAAGAATGGATGGAAAGGAACCTGCAAGAGATTAAGGAATTCGCTTTAAGCAAAGATGATGGTGAATTAGAAGACCAAGAATAGGAAAAGAGAATCCCTGTTTTTATTAATTTTGATCATGTTTTGTTCTTATCAGATTTTATTACGTTAAATGCACCTTTCCTGATATAATTATTGCGTAATCTTACTTTGACTACAATAGAACTCATAAAATAAGAATTGTGCGCGTTGTTTTCCTCGAACTTAATCGACTTTTTACCTTATAGGGTCAAAATATCAAAAACTGTTTTTGAGAGTTCTCCACGTCGATCTCGCTCAAATATATATCAAAGTCCCAGTCACTTTCTCACGATCTCAATTTTCCTGAATTTTACAGTTCCAGGAGATATAATTCACTAAAAATTATCAGATCATGTCTGATAACTATTGCCTATTTGTCATAATACGACAATTATCGTCGTGGTCGGGGAAAATAAGGATTTTTCCGCTTTTTTTCATAACCGGCATAACTCCATCCTTGAGGGGAGAATTCCAAACCAAAACGTCTAAAGCGGGCTGCCGTTTTTCGTAAGTCATCCAAGGATACCTTATCCAAATCAAAAAGAGTATCAACATCGATAACTACTCGCTCTCCAACATGGATATCCTCTTTATGAGGCCAGACCCTTCTGTCTTCTAAAAGTAACTCTCTCCACTTTTCAGGATCAATATTCTCTAAGACACTTAGAGCGATATTAATGATTCTGATTTCGTCCTCATCCAGTCGAGGCCTGATAATTTTCTTATTATCAGTCAAATGCTTCACCAGGTAAAGTATCGGTACCGATAGCATATATAATTATCGAACTGAATGTCATTTTCAAAATAATCCTGCAGCCAATTTCAAAATTTTCAAATTGATTTTTTGGATAGTGGTAGTGGATCCATAGAAAGAAATGTAAATAATTCAAAAATCTCATTCATTAATTAGGGGGGATAAATTTGGATATTTCAACACTCATTCTGATAATAGTGAACATCTTTTTGGTAATAGGTACCTGGGCCGCTATAGTTCTGGCTTATCGTTCTCGCCCTATCGTATTAGAAGTCAAAAAGAAACATACTGATGATTTGAGGAAGTTAATAAAACGTTGGAAATCAGAGATACTACAAGATGCACATGATCCAGCAAGTGAAGTAGTTCATAGCAAACCACAACCCTTTGATCTTTCAGTAGAAAAAGAATTTCTTTTTTCCGATCTACAAAATCATATGCCTAGTGAATTAGATCTATTTGACGTTTGGAATAATTACAAAAAACACCTCTACGATTATAACCTGAAACGCTATAAACTTTTCCAAGCAATAAGGCAAGAGACAATAAATCGTTTAAAATTGCCAATCGGGACTAAGCTTAAAGAAATCGAAAAGAATTGTTGTGAGGGCATATACACCCATTTATTTAATGTCGCTGAAGGAGAAAAACAGATCTATACAGAATTTAATTATGCAATCGACGCTCAGAATAATACGCACCAACTCAGATTTAAGATTGGCAATTACGCAATAGTGACCGTGTCTAATACTGATAAAGAATTACTTAATAACGTGAGAGATGCCCATATGAATTGGCTAAATGAACTAACTCAATCTTGTGACAACTCAGAATTTGTTAAAGATGCAAAAGAGTTAATTAAATTGGATGGAGATTTGCATGAAGATAGGCAAAACTTAGAACGAAACTTAAACAACTATATGTCGATTCCAGTACTCCCTAAAAACTGCAAATATACCGGATGGGCTCTTTCTAGTGTTTTGGATCCGATAAAGGGAACGATAAATTGGATCCGGAAAAAAATTAGTGACTGCTAAAGTAGTTTTCAACAAAGCCAATTTCAAAATTTTGAAATTGTAAATTGATAGTTTTCAAATTGAGTCTGCGCAAAAAAAGTCTAAATCAAATGATTTCACTGGAATCTTTTCTCATTACTTTTTCATGCTTTTTTGACATCTTCACATCTTTCAATCGTT
>NZ_JAHPYX010000235.1:0-5276 GCF_019058535.1 Candidatus Borrarchaeum sp. | reverse complement strand
GGCTTGAAGACACTCTAAAACTTATTAGCCTGGTATTAGGAAATCCCGTTATTAGTACAATCCTTGGAATTCTAGCTATTGCTCAATTTATCCTTTTAGTCTTTGTCGGTACATCTCTTTCAATTATTCCAAGCTTACTCTAGAAAACAAGATGGACACAATACTAATTATCCACTTTCTTTCTTTCTTTCGTTTTTCTTTCAATCTTTGCTCTAGTAACTCCTTCATTTTTTCCAAGGCTTCAAATTCTCCATCATCGATAGTTTTTCTTAATAGAGTTCTATTATTTTGCCAGCAGTTTATTCTGTAGAATATGCATATTTATAGATTCAAATAGATATAATGAAAAGCTGCATTTTATTCTTAGGAGGTCTTACATGGATATTTTTCTAACTGGAGGGACAGGCTTTATTGGAAGTTATTTAGTTGAACAATTAATGAAAGATGGACATAATCTTACTTGCTTAATTCGCCCAACAAGTGATATTAAAAGATTAGTAGAGCTTGGTATAGATATGATTGAAGGTTCGGTAACAGACATAGAATCGATGCGTAACGCCATGAAAGATGTAGACATGGTTATGCATTTTGCAGCAATGTACGAAATTGGCAAAGTTGATGAAAAACAGATGTATAACGCAAATGTAGTTGGCACCCAAAACGTTTTCGATCTTTTACAAGAACTTGAAGTACCAAAATCTGTTTATTGTAGCACTGAAGAAGCATTAGGTCATCAAGATAAGGTAATGACAGAAACTTCTGAACATCCTGGTAAGTTTCTTTCATATTACGAAGAAACAAAGCATTTAGCACATAAACTTTGGCAGCAATGTTGTGCTGAGGGATTAGATACAATTACAGTTATGCCTTGTGGAGTAATAGCCCAGGAGATACTAAATTTACTGGTCAATTTATAATGAATTACATAAAAGGAGATATGCCCGCCATTCCAATGCCGGATAAAAAATTCACGTTTGTTCATGTAAAAGATGTAGTAGATGGTATAAAACTTGCAATCGAGAAAGGGCAACCAAAGGAGTCGTATCTCTTTGGAGCATATGTCAAGACGATAGGAGAAATGTTCGACATGCTAGAAAAGCTCACAGGAATTCCGAAACCTAAAAGAACTTCTGGAAAAATGATGTTGAAAACTTATGCCGTTCTCCAAGAAATAAAGGCGGCATTTACAGGTAAGAAACCATTTATTGACAGAGTTGCAGCTCGTTTTCTGGCGGACGGTGGATTCGTAGTAGATTCATCAAAAGCTGAAAAGCAGTTAGGTTGGAAACCAATGCCCTTTGAAGAGGCCATGAAAGATACTGTAAAGTGGTTTATGGAAATCTATGGCAGCTAGTATCCCTTGAAATGGTTTTAATGGTTGTATCTCAAAAAATCATTAAAAACTTTTTCTATCTCATGTAGCTTACTTAATAATGATTAGTCTATAGTCGTGGCAGAATTTACCTTACTGTGAATATCTCGCTCTAGAGCTAGAAATTGAGATTTACATGACTTTAAAGATCCACCGATCACATTCACAAAGAATGATGCCTCTTCTTGCCTGCCTAAATCGTAATAAGGGGGGGCTATGATTTCTGGTTTTTGAAAGAACTCTAAAGGAATTAAAGTGACACCATCTGGATTTAATGATATCCTCTTAAAAAAAGCAAATTGTTCAGGAACAATCTCCTTAGGAAGTTGCTCTAAAAATACGGCTTTTATCACAAGATTCATTATGTTTTCTTGAATTGCTGCTTTTGCACCTATATATGAAGTCGTAATACGTGGATTAATTTCAATAAAGACTACTTCATCCTTTGTAAAGATTAGATCTACACCAAAATACCCCAATAAACCAGGAAAATAGTCTGGAAAGCGCATAACAACTTTCTTGGCCTTTTCCTCTAACTCATGATGAAAAGGAGTGAAGCCTCCTTCATACTCTGATTTTCCATTAAAAGAGTTAAACGTAATAAATTGTGCATTGAAACTGACGGGTAATGCATACTTTCCATTAGAAATGCAATTTATGCTTGCAGGAGTGCCTTCTATATATTTCTGCACAATGAATCGATTTTGTGTCGAATTTAGCTGTATATCAAGAATTGCTTTAGATATTTGTTTTTCTTGCATTACTAGACTTAAACCACCGCATCCAACACCATCAATAGGCTTGAATATCAAAGGATAGCCAATCTCTTCCAAACTCTCTTTGATGTACTCTAAATCATCTGATATTTCACAAATTACGGTCTCTGGTACTGAAATTCCTCTCTTTTTCAGTATATCTTCCGTTTGAACCTTATTTGATGCAATCTTAGTTGCCTTTGAGGATGAATCTAATAAAGGTATTTCTAGTTGTTCAGCAAGTTTTCTTAAGTTGTATAAAATATGAGAAACTTCAGGGGCGATAATCAATATCGCATCAGGATCTAATGTCTCCAGTGTATAATGGAGCGACCTTTCTTGGGTAACTATTTTGACCTCATCTACATTGAGAAACGACCGATAGTTATCTATTCTGAAATCCAATGGAATAATCACATTATGCCCACAATGCTTAAGATCGCGAGTTACAGAATTAAGCATCCCGAATCCTTCTGGAAAAAGTATGCTAGGTATATCTGTGTCAACAAAACCGCCTGATGAGATGTATTCAACAACTAGAATGTTCGTAAAGTCACCTTCTTCACAATACTAAAAACTAATATACAAAAAATATCACTGAAATTGTGCTCGTGATGACAACTTCGATGATTTTGTTAATACTAGAAGATATGTTAAATATAGTTGTCTAATACTCTAAAAAAATAGGTTTTCAATTAATTTATTTCTCAACTGGATCATAACCAATAATTACAATGTAACTATCATTTCCTTTTTTGATCTCAATCTTGCCATTAAAAATAAACCCTTTAATCTCTTCTTTGATCTTTTCGTCTATTTTTTCATCTAACTCCTCTAGACTACAATCCTCTATTTTGTGTTCGATCTCCAAAACTATCCCTCTGACAACTTTTTCATCGAGACTGCTTATCTGGGTGAGTAACGTAACGCACTTATTTAAAATTTTTTGTCAATAAAAATCAAACAAGATTTTAGCTAAGCAATCCATAAGTATTTAGATTAGAGTTTGCTTCAAATTTAATCAATTAATCAGATTTCTCGTTTAGAGGGAACGAAATGCGTATAATTCCAGTAATTGATTTGATGAAGGGTATCGTGGTTCATGGACAAATGGGTGAACGGAAAAAGTATAAGCCAATTAAGAGCGTTTTATGTCATTCCGCAGACCCTTTAACTGTAGCTTACGCGTTTGAAGATAAACTTCAATTAAAAGAGCTGTATATTGCTGATCTTGATGCTATTTCACATCACGATTACTCAAATCTTAAAGAAATTCTCAAGATAAAGCAAAATACGCTCCTTAATCTTATGCTTGACTGTGGTATACGTTCAATGGATGATATCTTGAATGTTATATCTACAAATATTGACCATATTATTATTGCGACTGAGACGCTGTCTGGACTTAGCGAATTAGAAATAATAGTAGACCAAGTTAACGGAAGCAAACTCATTTTGAGCATCGATACAATGGATAACAAAATTCTAGCTAGTTCAAAAGAAATTATACAGTTAAATCCAAGATCAATTGCAGAATATGGCTTAGAGTTGGGCATACAAGAGTGTATTGTCTTAGATCTTTCTAAAGTGGGAAGTGAGAGAGGACCAAACATTACTATTGCAAAAGAAATCGTTGATAATGTAGATATTTCTGTTATCACGGGTGGAGGAATCCGTTACATCGACGATATTCATTTCTTGGAAGAAAATGGGTTTGCAGGAGTCTTAATTGCTACAGCTCTTCATAACGGAAATATCACCCGTAATGATTTATTGACAGTTAATGGGGACAAGAAAAGTTAGTTTATTCCTTCATTAGGCCTTAAATTCATCCTTTCAACAATATGGGTTCTTTGCTGATTTTCCTATACAAAAAATGTTTTAAACTGAAACCTAGATAAATATAGTTTACTGATTTTTGTGAGGGAGTCTAATGGAATATCAAATTCATGAATTTGAAATGGAATTTTTAAACGCTCTTGAGAAGGGTATGTCTCGCACATATTTATTGTGTGGTGCGTATGGATCTGGTAGAACCCACTGGCTAAAAAACAATCTTGAGGGGTTCTATAAGAAAATATTGTCAAAATTATATCCAAATATGGTGTATGAAGAAATCATATTTCGTCACGAAAAAGCAAGAACACTTCTTGAGACGATTAATGCAGAAATAGAAGCAATGGAAAATAACCTAATTTATTGTGTTGATGATTTTTCTATTCCATCTGACGAAGTGAGACAGACTGTTTCTGTGGCTTTAACAAGAATGAATCAGCAGATTAAAGAACATACAAAATCCGTGTTCATGTTTTTAGCTATTTCAAGAGACGATTTATCATTCTTTAAAGAACATTTGCCAGAAGCTAATGTACTGTATTTCAATTTTGATAAAATCCTTGGAAAGATTGCATATCCTGAAGAAATTTAACATATTAAATTGCCATAAGAATCGATCTTTGACTATAAACCTAAAAGATTTTCATTTAGGGGGTTATTTATTGAGAATAGAAGAATTTGATGCGTTAGTTGTGGGGGCAGGGTTGAGTGGTCTGAGAGTAGGGCTAGGACTTTCGGAAGGAGGATGGAATGTTGCAGTTATCAGCAAAGTCTATCCAGTGAGAAGTCATTCTGGTGCTGCTCAAGGAGGAATTAACGCTGCTTTAAAAAATACCGAGGCGGGTAAAGACGACACGCCGAAACGGCATGCCTATGACACAGTGTATGGGTCAGATTACATTGCAGATCAAGATGCGGCTATGTTACTTTGTGAGGAAGCTCCTAAAGTAGTAATTGAATTAGAAAGTATGGGGACGCCATTTTCGCGTTTAGAATCAGGTCTTATTGCACAAAGACCGTTTGGTGGCGCTGGATTTCCAAGAACGTGTTATGCTGGAGATCGTACTGGTCATGCATTATTACATACTCTTTATGAGCAAGGTACTCGACGAGGTGTGAAATTCTTCGACGAGTATTTCGTCATCGATCTTATTACTGTTGGTGAAAGTGTTGCAGGGCTAATCGCTTTGGATCTAAACTCGGGAGAACTTGTTATATTCAGGTCCGAATTAGAGACTGTCATTCTTGCAACTGGTGGATATGGACGAGTTTATAATAAGTCAACTAATGCGCTTATAAATACAGGCGATGGT
>NZ_JAHPYX010000022.1:0-15750 GCF_019058535.1 Candidatus Borrarchaeum sp. | reverse complement strand
TTTCGGCTTCCGAATCCTTAAGCAAAAACTTCATTTCTTTTTCGCGATATGCTGCATTACAGGGAACAACGATTGCGCCAATCATGTTCACGGCAAAGAAACTGATTAGATAGCCCTCATGATTTGGAAGAAATAGCGCAACTTTGTCCGTGTATTTCACTCCGAGAGTATACAATGTTGTCGCAAAGTTCTTAATTTGTGCATATAATTGGTCATAACTTGTGCTTTCATTTTGCCAGATGTATGCCGTATTACTAGGAAATGCCTCTGAAGCTTCCTTCACTAATTGATAAAGTGGAACTTTTGGATAATCTAAGGTTAGGGGGACATCGATCGGCCAATGTTCAATCCATGGTTTTGTTGGCATTTGCTGTACCTCTCTATATTTCTCTACACTTCCGCCTGTTTACCTAAATTTAATTTAAATTTAACGTAATTTCTGTTATTTTAAGAACAAGAATATTGAGAGATTGAAATTCATTGTTTTCTTGAACTTATCAATATAGATAGTGATCTTTCACAACTAAGTTTTTAGAATCTATCTTGTTAAGCATGCTTTTAAGAGATTATTATCATAGTCAGAGCAAGAAAGGCTAAAGTATCAATAAAATCGGTTTGTTGGACTACAAATGTTTAAAGCTCTGAAAATTGAAGATGGAAATGTTAAATCTACAAGACGCATATTATTTGTTACTGAAACCGATTTAGAAAAATCGGACGGGGCCTCGGTAAATGATAGAAAGGCAATTAACTGTCTTAAAAAATTTGGAAATTTGAAATGCTTTTATTTAAAGGAGATGAAAAAAAGCAATCTACTTCAGAGATATCTTTCTGCAGTTCAGGTGCTTTTTTGGATAATTAGAAAAAGACCATATGTTATTTTTTTACGTAATATTCATTTTACATTCTTTTTGGGCCTTTTGAAGTTCTTACTTAGAATAAAACTAGTTTATTTAGTGTTGTCTGTGCCTTTCAGATTAATAGAATGCAAGCTTTACGAGGGGACTCCAGAACAATTGTCAAAAGTAACAGAGTTTGTAATCAAGATAACAGAGCCTTTTGTTTTGCGAAAAGGTGCTGATATACTAATTGTTTCGAATCAAGAAACAAAACGGCAATTAGTGGAGTATGGAGTTGATGATAAAAAAATAAGAATAGTACCGTTTTATATCGAGAGCACTTTTTTTGACATTCCATTGAAGAGAGAACGTTCAAAACACTTTATAATAGGATATATTGGAGGTTTCAACCAACTTCACGATCTTCTGTGTTTAATTGATGTAGTAAAAGATTTAATTACTAAAATAAAAAATTTGAGGCTTATGTTAGTCGGGGACGGTTTTTTGTTTACTGAAATTAAAGATGAAGTGAAGAAGAATAACCTAGAAAAGTATGTGACGCTCTTAGGTAGAATACCTCATTCTTCAATCCCGAAAATTATTCAGGACTTTGATGTGTTTGTTTTACCATTAGTTAAGAATTTTATTCGCACTGCTTTGCCAATAAAGATATTAGAGGCTGCTGCTTCGGCAAGACCAATAATCCTAACTAAGGGAGGAGGAGGAGATAAAATCCTACACGATACAGAGAGTTGTCTTCTTGTTAGACCGGAGAGTCCCACGGATATTTCTGCGGCGATATTAAAGTTATATAACTCAACATTTTTACAGGAAAAACTTGGCAATGCGGCAAGAGAGCAGGTCAGAAAATTTTCTGAAAAATATGTGTGTAAAGAATATTCGCGTGTTTTAGAAGTTCTACAATAGGACAAGATAGGTCAAGAAACGTACTTTAAACTAGATACAGAACATCACCATAGAATTTCAACTGCTTTCAATGGAAGAAATTACTGCGGTTACATTAAATCTTTTTCTTGATTAGTTTTAGCAGATTTTGTTGCTCATCTTTTGGTCCATGTGTATGAATCACATATCCATTGATGACTTTGACATCATCGCTTGGATAGATTGGATTCCCAGATGAATCACATAACAGCAGAGTTTTGATTTTGGGTAATTTTTTTTCTACATCTGAGAGAAAAACTCCATCCAATTGTGATCCCTTTTCGACAAAATATGTTGCATATACAGGATATCCTTCTTTAAGGTAATTTGACCTTTCAATCGTTAGTTCTTCGTTGTTGTATTTTTCTAAAATTATTTTTATAATGCGTTTGGCGGCTTTTCCGTCTCCAAAAAGTTTTGGTAAATTTTTCATCTTTTTTTCAATTGCAGGGTTTTCTAAAGTATATTTGACATTTTGTATAATGTTTTTCTTTTCAGTTCCAACGAGAGTATTTATCCCGGAATTTAGGGTTTCTATCCACTCTGTATTGTACCTAAGAGTCAAACAGGGTACTCCCAGAATATATGCTTCCTTTTGAATTCCCCCCGAATCGGTTACAACCAATTTTGCTTTGTGCATTAAGTAAAGGAATTCCAAATATTCTAAAGGCTTTTCTACTATGATGTTCTCTGCTTCTCGTAGTAATTTCAGTATTCCAAATTCCCTAAGGCGTAAATAAGTTCTAGGATGAATAGGAAATACGATCTTCAAGTCTTTTAATTCAATTAACGCTTCAATAATGCCTTTTAAAGTTCCCTTCTTGTCTACATTTTCTTGTCTGTGCAATGTAATCAATAAATAGTCTTTTGTTTCTAATTTAAGGCGTGCCAATATTGTGGAGTCTTTAGCTTCAAATAAATGTTGATAGCAGGCATCTACCATCGTATCGCCCGTTACAAAAATCCTTTCTGAAGGAATGCCTTCATTTACCAAGTTTATTGCTGCGTTTAACGTGGGTGAAAAAAGCAAGGTTGAGCAATGATCAGTCAATTTCCGATTAATTTCTTCAGGCATACTCATGTCATAAGATCGTAAGCCAGCTTCCACATGGGCAAGAGGTATCTGTAGCTTAGACGTTGCAAGTGCACCCGCAAGTGTAGTATTAGTATCACCAACAACAATTACAAGGTCTGGCATATACTTCAAGAAAGTTTTTTCTAATCCTTCTAACATGGCTGCCGTCTGAATTGCATGGGTTCCCGAGCCAACTCCTAGGTTTTCAATTGGTTGGGGTATATTGAGTTGTTGGAAAAAGATATCCGACATCTCTTCAGCATAGTGCTGTCCAGAATGAACAACTTTTAGGTCAATATCAGGACATGCTAGCATTTCTCGAATTATTGGTGCACTTTTTATGAATTGGGGTCTTGCCCCGACTATAATCATTATTTTAAGCAATTCTGCGACCTCACGACTTCTAATACTAAGTGTTTCATTTTCTGCGTGCGCTGTAACGGTAAAAAATATTGCACGTTCCTTCGTGACTTACCATACAAGGACCATAAGGATGATTAGGTGTGCATTCCTCTCCAAATAGAGGACATTGATCTGGGGGGAGTTTTCCAATAATCACAAGATGACAAGAACACCCTGGTCTAATATCTATAGAATGTTCTATAGGTATGTTATACTTTTTTCTCGCATCGTAATCTGAATATTCTTCTTTTAAATGATATCCAGATAGAGGAACACGTCCAATTCCTCGCCATCGTACAGTTGCTGTTTCAAAAACCGTCTTCATGACCTCCTGTGCTCTTATATTTCCTTCATCAGCTACTGTACGACTATATTCATTATCTACCTTTGGATCATTGTTTCTGATCTGCTTAAGTAGCATAAGAATCGCTAAGAGAACATCTAGCGGTTCAAAACCTGAAATAACTGTGGGCATAGAATAGAGTTCTGGAAGGAATTGAAAAGGCTTAGTGCCTATTACTGTAGCCACATGACCTGGGCAAATAAAACCTTCGATATGCAAGTCTCCAATGCCCATAATAAGTTCCATTGCGGGTGGAATAAGTCGATATGATGTTAAGACGCTGAAATTTTCTGGAGGTCCCTTGATCATTTCTGCAGCTAAGGTAGGTGCCGTTGTTTCGAACCCTATCCCAAAAAAAACTATTTCTTCATTGGGATATTTTTGTGCCAGTTTGATAGCATCATTAACGCTATAGACTATTTTTATATTTGCGCCCTCAGCATTAGCATCTGCTAGAGAAATTTCACTTGCAGGTACTCTTATCATATCACCATAGGTTGCGATTATTTTGCCATCTTTAGCTAAAAATAATGCTTCATCAATGTCATGTGCGGGAACTACACATACCGGGCATCCTGGCCCAGCAAGAAGTTCTAAATTCTCAGGTAGCAATGCTCGTAGACCAGCACGAGTGATAGTTTGCTCATGTGTTCCACAAACATGCATTATTTTTACTTTGAACTCTGGCAATAGTTTATGGATCAATTTTACACATTTTTCAGCCTTTTCCTTTATCAAGAAGATGCACCTTCAACAAAAGAGAAGTTATGAATAGATCGCGAAATAATGACTCTTAGAAGAGTCAATTCCAAGAAACTCAAG
Organism: Candidatus Borrarchaeum sp.; assembly: GCF_019058535.1. Taxonomy (NCBI): domain Archaea; kingdom Promethearchaeati; phylum Candidatus Borrarchaeota; class Candidatus Borrarchaeia; order Candidatus Borrarchaeales; family Candidatus Borrarchaeaceae; genus Candidatus Borrarchaeum; species Candidatus Borrarchaeum sp. The sequence continues at coordinate 11,324 of NZ_JAHPYX010000022.1, read as the reverse complement.
GAGTTATATGCTTATAAGGGATCTCATTCATGCAGTGCTTCTAGTTGTACGATTTTGAAGCACATCGAACTATATAACCTTAAAAGCGGAAAAATGTTTATAAGGTCATAATAAAACCATTCTAGCAAATTTATTTAAGCGAAGAGGATGTGGACGCTCCTCTCAATTATATCGAAATGGACGGACCGTGTTTTGAAAAAGGCTCTCGTTGTCATCTTTATAGCAATATTCCTGCTCTTACCAATGATGGTGCCCTCTTCAGAAGGTACTACAAGCCTTGAAGACGGGAAAAACCTATTTTCAGAGTGGGATATTGATACAATAAGACTCTCAGCTAGTAATGGAGCCGAAGCTAAAGATAACATTCTTATTACGTTCTCAATCGATTCAATAGAAGATAAAGCTCTTTCACTTTCGCTTCTCACAAGTTTTTCTGGCGAAGACCCTGACTCTGATTTCGATATCGAAATTTATTGTAATAACCGTTTTCATGAAAGCAAAAGTATTGAAAGCATGGCTTTAAAGAAGATTGATAAGTATTGGGTAAACATTATCGTTCCGTTTGATAGTTTACTCGAAGGAAACAATTTTATTGAAATTGAACTTGCCTTTGTTTCAAGTTATGATGGCACAACAACTTTCATCCTCTATAAAGAGTCCTATTTCTTCTTGAAGACTCTCTCACACATTCAATCAGCGGGAGAATATAGTTTTAGTGAATTAGGTGATGTACTTCCTTATCCTGCAGAATTTCAAGATTATTTAGAAGACGGTACACCAGAATACCAAACGGTAACAGCTTCTTTGGAATTTAGACTGTCTGAGGAAGTGATGACAGATCAATTCTCAACCGATCTTAGAGCGTTCTATTCTGTTGAAAACTATCTTACTGTCTATAATATTACCCTTAGCCTATACTGGAATCAAGAGAAACTATCCACGTGGGAATGGGACATTAACAATGAATCTCAATTGATTGGGATTTCAACAAATGTTGACAAATCATTGCTATATGAAGGCAGAAATGCATTAGACATCGAATTTAGGGTATTTGGAAATGCATCACAATACACTATTGATGTGCTCTCAAATTCTACTATTAATGTTGCAGCATTTCGGGATGTTGCTGTAAAATCATTATCAGTAACTCCTCAAGTAATTGAGCCTGGAGACGTAGTAACTATCAAAGCCAATATCGAAAATCAAGGCTCGAAAGATGAATTTACAACAGTACATCTTGAAATTGACGGTAAATTAATTACGACATCAAAAATCAAGTTACTTGAAGGACAATCTATCGAAAAACAGTTTCATTGGGACGCCAAAAAAGGGAAACATCAAATTACAGTATTAATTGAGATTAACGGACTTCCCACGACTAAGGAAGTTAATTCACAAAATAATAACCGTACACAAACTCTTTACATTCCAACCCGTGATGTGACATTGAGTCATGTTGATGTCTTTCCGAAACATCCTCCAGCAAGCGGCGAGACCATAAAAGTGGCAATATATGTAGAAAATACTGGAAAGGTGAATGAAACCATTACTATTAATCTTTATATAGATAATACACTAGTTAACACCACTGAAGTGAATGTCCTTGTTAGTTCCTCTGTAGAAGTCACGTTAGAATGGGATGCTATTGAAGGTAATCACACAATATTAGTTAAGATTTCTGGAATTGAAAATGAAGCGAATATAACGGATAATTCTTATTCTACAACTATTCTGGTGCTTGAGCCACTTTTTAGTATTTCATTATATGGTAATACATTTCAGTTTGATATAATTGATATCCAATTTCTTTATGGGGCAATATTGGTTCTTTTTACTAACATGATATACTTTTCCTTTTATCTAAGAAGGTCCTCATTTGTAGAAAAACATTATCGCGATATTTTATTTGTTACAATAGGATTGACCTTTCCTTTATTACTCTCTCAAGCATACGCTATTCGGAGGACATTTGGCATTCCACTACTATTCGAAGGACTAATTATCGGTAATATATTTTTTTGTAATATTTTATTCTTTATTGGAAGACGAAAGTGGATAACAGGCAGTATATTAGGTAAAAAAACATCAAAAGAAATTATTGAGTTTTTCAAAAGAAAATTCGGAATGGACGTAGAATAGAAAGAAGAGCATGTATGAAAAGCGGAAATTAGTTAGGAAGTTATGTGCTTTTAGGAAGTTCATTTTTCTTATAAATGAAAACATAAAAAAACTTGTTAAGGTTTTTTTGAGAAAATAGCGATAGGAAGACTAGCTAGTCGCCATTGCGCTGCTTTTCCTTTGATTTGTAAATCAATTTGATGTTTTCCATGTGAACTAAGAATAATAAAGACTGATCCAGGCTTCGCCTGCATAAATAGAACCTTTAGCCATTTATCAGTCCTCCGAATTAATTGTTTTAGCGTTTCTGCAGGTGGCTGAAAAGCATATTGCTGATATAATTTTTCAAAATCAATAAAATGCAACGAAAGAAAATCATGTCTGTTCAAAGCCTTTACAGCATTGATATAGACATTCATATCATCAGTGGACGGAATCGAATACTCATTATGTGCAATAATATTCAGTTCTTCTTGACGTCCAACCATTGCAACAGACTTTCCGTTTTCAATAAGAACACTTGGAAGATGAAAGCCACTAAATTGTTCAGTAACATAGAAAACCTGTTTTAACACACTATCAGTATAAGGATTCTGTGTATCTAGAAGAACAAGAGCATCACACGCTTGGATTAAGAATTCGGGCTTATAGTATGTATACTCAAATAGACCAAAGTTATCAAGTATAACTAGCACAATATGTTCCGAATTAAAGTTGATACCTTCAATAGGAGGAGGTAGGGACGTAGGGGAAGTTACTTTTAAGATTTTCAGAATAGTAGCAGGAATAGCTGTCATCATTGCGGTAAGTTCAAGATAATCGTTAGCCTCAGTTGCCACAGAGAAAGCCTCCATTCTTCTGGTTAATATCACATCGAAACTCCTTCAAAAGTTTATTGGAAGTTCAACTTTTTCTTCCGGTAAATCCATCCATATGATATTTAAAATGTTTTTAAGATATTTTATAGTGATTAAGATAATTAAAATTCCGTTCTTATGTTTTTAACTTATTAAATGAAATTAAATCTGCTTAAAACGGCTCTTAATATTTAGGGCAGTACAAATGCACAATCAGAAAAAAGACGCCTTTTCTTAAACGTAAGATTCCAACTTTTAGAAAAAACTTAAGGCTAAATTAGCCTCGTAAGTAAATTCGCTTTAAATCCTCTCTTGCAACGTAATAATGATACGCTCTACCGCGTAATTCTCGTCTTATATAACCCTGTTCATGCAAATCTCTTAATATATTTCCTGCACCGCCTGTAGTGAGATTTGCACGTTTAGCAACATCATCTGGTTTTAGCATTTCTGAAGAATTAGCCAAAACGAAAAGGACTTCGTTTTGAGCAGGGGTTAATAACTTTATTATATCATCAGTTATCACTTCAACGATTTCGATGCGACCTTCCTCAATTGCAATATCATTCACTAACTCTTTTGTAACTTCTGAAGCTTCAGAATTTAAGAATGCCTCAACTACTTTTCCGCATAGTTTAATAATAGCACGTGGATAGCCTTGTGTATGGTTAAAGATCTCTTCCAGTGCATCTTCCTGAAAAGGTTTGATATCATGTCCCCCATAATACTCTATCCGCTTCCGAATCATATTAGTTGTTTCGGCAAGACTCAATGGTTCTAATCGCAGTTTTCTAGTAACCCTATCCTCCAAAGGTATGAACATCTGAAAAAGAGATTTAGAAAAATCTGGCAAACCAGCTAGAAATAAAACAACATTGCTAAGGTCAACCAAAACCCGTATCCATTGGACATCTCTTCTTTTCTTTTCTTTTACTTCCAAGCTGTCAGAATCTCTGGCAATTAATAATTGCGCTTCATCAATTAATAGGATAATACGTCGATTTACATCTCTTAGAATAGATACCAGTTCATCAATGACTTTCGGAGGTTCATGAGTGATTCCCAAAAATTTTCTGAGTTCTGTCATAATTGATTCGCTTAACAAAAAGGTTTCTGGAGGTTCTGAAATTAAGATTGGCAAGTAATCATCATGCCTTTCACTCAATAAATACTTAAGGTGCTCGAAGAGTTGTGTCTTACCCGTCCCGTAACTTCCCTCTACGATCACAAGGTTACCGATCTTGACCTGAGGTAATAAGGCTTCGAGGTTTTTTTGTCCAAGATATACTTGTGGGATAATCGAGGGAATAAAAGGAAAGTCCCACCAGCCTAACTCATTAAGTTTTCTAGAGTATCTATCTAAAGCTTCCATATTTATTCATCATCCTTTATGCTGATTCTTTGTGAGGATTCTTTGTTTTAATTAATTCTTAATAAAGAACTTCGATAAACTCCATTGAAACTCCATTATAGGTATTATTTTCTTTCATCCTTAAAAAAATATCTGTTTTTTTGCAAATAACAATGAAAATCTATGAATATAAATTTTAACGGGCAAACAGAAGTTTTTTTGGTTTAAAGTTCTTAAAAAAGAGAGATATCATTGGGAAGTATACCAAGAAAGTGCATAACTCCATCGTAAAGTGCATTCAAGTGCATGCGCGCACGCTTATTCATTAGAAAATTTGCTAAATCTCTTATTTAAAGAAACTTGGTATGCATCTAAACTGCATTAAACTCCATTTTTTTGCAAAAAATTTATATAGTAGAATTATTCTATTTAGAAATTAAGGACACAGCCCTAAAAAAATCGCGCGCGTTGATGGAGGTCCATCAACGCGTGTGAATACCTATTCCTAAGTTGGTGAAAAATATGAATCGACCTCAAGAACATCCAGGTGTTATGTATTTAATGAGACGAGCCAGAAGATTACAATATAACGACGATATAGGATTCTGTCTTGCCTTAAATCGCTTTAGAGAAATGATTTATTCAGGAGAAATCCCAACCTATCCTTAAAAAGAGTGAAATCCTTCGAAATGAATATTTAAGAGATGCATTAGCGAAGTATAGGTGAGCATATGGATGAACTCCCACAGAAATCAAAAATCCTAATTAAAAGGTTAGCTGAGAAGTTAAAAACCACAAAGACCAGAATACTTGCAGAATATTTTTCTATATTCCACGATCTCGTTGTTCAGGGGCACCCAGAATTCCTGAATGATGATGCAAGGCATAATCATGCAAGGGCAGTGTTGAAATCCGTTTATGAGCCTATACTGCTGTGAAAAAAGGAAGAGATGCAATAAAAAATGATTTACGAGATATTCATAATTAAGGAAGGTGGACAATGTCTCCTTAGAAAATCCATTAATGATTCAGAAAAAATAAGAATAGATGAGGATCTTTTTTCAAGTTTTGCTTGCGCAATTAGATGTTTTGTTAATGAGTTAAGGGAAACCGTTCAAACTATAGAATTGAAGCAATGCAAGTTGGTATTCTTCTCCTTTGAGACTCTCTTTTTAATTGCAGTAAGTGACAAATTTGAAGATAATTATGATGTTAAACGTAAATTAGCTTTATTAGCAAATGATTTTTGTAGAAAATTTAATCAGAATATAACAACATGGTCTGGAGATCTAACAGATTTTAATGGATTTGAAGAGAGGATAGCATCTCTTTTGTCACATGATCAGACCATATCTCATTTTTCGTAAAACTGGATATTCTAATTAGAAAACAAATAATTTCTCAAAATAGAATTGTATGGTTGATTTTTAATCAACTCTGTCAAAGTCAAATATTTTTTCAAGATCTACATAAAACCGTTCTATGCTAATTGGTAACATTCTCTTTTTTCTAAAGAAATAACTAAATAGCTGCAATATTTAAGAGAGAAGAATGCATGAACAATGTGTCATTTAAAAAATCTTAAACTGACAATTCATCAACTACACTTACATAATAATTTGTCGTTGCAGAGAGATGTAGTAGAATGATCCATGAGATATTTATCATCGAAGAAGGGGGAAAATGTCTTCTACATTGCAGTAACTCAGAGAAAATAAGAATAGAAGAGGGTCTTTTTTCAAGTTTTACAACTGCTATCCGTATTTTTGCTAATGAATTAGACGAAACAGTGCACACCGTCGAATTAAAGGAATATAAATTAATATTTTTCGCTTTAGATGAATTGATGTTAATTGCGGTTAGTGATAAAGCGGATTCAAAACTAAATGTTCAGCGAAAACTAGCATTGGCAGCCAATGAATTTAAACGGCAATTTAAAGACATTATCTGTACAGATCCTGTTAATATAGCAGGTTTCAATGGGTTTGATAAGAAAATTGCAACTATTTTGTTTAATAGTCAAGAAAATGACACTAGTTTTTCCTGAAATTGAAAGTTCACTTTTTATTATTAGATGACGTAGAAAAAAACCAGAACCTAATGGTTTTTTAATAATGTTCAAGAATGGCTTTTAGAAGATCTGTACGTGTGACAATACCAGTTACCCGCTCATTTTCGTCAATTATAACGACGCGCCCCAATCCACACTCGTCCATGACTCTAAGAGCCTTAACTAACGACGTTTCAGGTGGTGCAACACAGGGCTCCGTTGTGGCACCGAGTTTTAGTGCATCGGAGATGTTTTCAGCCAATTTATCCAGTACAATCATCTTTGCAAGATCCATAGTAGTAAACAATCCAACAAGTTCGTCATCTCCATTAGCAATTGGGAGAGCACTAATACGTTTTTCAGCGAAAATCTCTGCAGCTTTGGTAATCGGTGTATTGGGTTTGACTGTTATTGGTTTCTTTGTGGCGATTTCTCCAATTGAAATAGCAGGCAATGACGCCATTTCAGATACGGCTAGAAGCAATTTTCCAGTCGCTGGATAGAGCCCCATCACTTCACCTTTGACTAAAAGGTTTGATTTTGGTGTTGGACCTATAATAATTCTTTCACCTACTTTTATCTGGCTGACGTCTCCAGAGATTGTAATTTCAGCGGTAGATTCTGCTGGTGAAGGGATTCTGGAAAAACCGATATCTGAAACGGACGCTGAGATTTGTTTCCCTTCAACAATGACCGGGACTTCCTCCCATTTTTCCGGCGCTGGCAATTGGAAAAGTTCGAATGCTTGAATCGTAGGTATGTAGCCTCCTTTCGGACCAGCAATTGATTCCACCAATTGTAACGCACGAAGGCTTATCATCATATTCCTAATTGTACCATTTGACCTGCCTGCCATTTTTGCGATAGATTCTGATTTAATCGGTTCACTTTGTTCTTTATATAAATCTAGCAATGATTTCAGGATCTTTTTCTGGCTGCTTGATAACATGCTGCTTTTCAACCACCATTTGATGTGTATGGTAATTATAATTCGTTAACTATAATGACAATTATGAAATCGTAATGACATATAGATTATAAGGTTTTTTGTTTGCCCAAAGAGGTCGTCCAAAAAATCAAGAAAGAAATAAAAAGAAAGAAGAAGATCCCTCGTTAGGGATTGCCATTAAACTAGATCTTTCAAATGAATTTGATATTGACCTAATTCTCCACCATAGTTAGCAGCGGTAATTTTAATGAGGCCAGGTACTTTTACTGCTGCTTTAATTGCTTCAGACATTGCTTTACTAACTGCCTCGGTTGTAAGCCCATTAATAACGATTTCCAATACACTTTTTGCGTTGACAGGCAATTCAGTGTCATTAACTTTTCCGATCAATGTAGGGCAAAACTTGTGATTCGTACTAGCAATCATGAATTTTGAATACTTCAGTGAGCCAACCTTTGAACCACTCCTACAAATTCCACCTGGAAAGGGGGTAACAGTAAAATCTACAGCCTCAATCGCCCTAATTGCTGCTTCAGTTGCTTGCAATGTTTTGTCTGGATCATCACCGATGAGCAAGAGATTTCCTCCTGCCACGCCCTTTTTTGCACCAAATTCGCTGTCAATTAAGAACTCACCTTCCATTACTGGGATGTTCCATAGGGTCCTACCGTACATCTCTACTTTTTCTTCGAACCCATCACCAAAGTAGCGTAAATTAGCGCCAGTTTTGAAGAGTTCGTCGTATTCATCCATAGCACAGAATGCAGCAGTAGTAGGGCATGTTAAGACACATTGTCCTATCCTTGTTAGCAATTGTTGAGCTAACTTTTTCTTCTTGGTATGGGCTATTTGAATGATAACCCCAGGTCTTCCATCTAAGGTATCTTCTGGTGAAACAATCTTTTCAATTGCAGCCTCTGCTGGGCTCATTATTATAGAAGTCCCAAAGCCTGTAGCGGCTCTTGCTGCTGTCAGTGCCCATTCTGGCGTGGCAGCAGTTATTAGAACACGAGAAATCCACATTTTAAAGCCTTCAGCGAATGTATCCTCTATCTGTACACCTTCAAGGTTCATAATCTTCTACTCCTAAAGAGCTAATAGTCTAAAGATTTTGTAAGGTATTAATTATCACACCTCGTTGACACATTAAGACTTTTAAATATAAAAGTGGTGACGACCAAATTTTGTCAAGAAAACACTTGAATCCCTACTTAAATGGAAGATCCTTCAGGCGGTGGTCATTCCGACGCTTGAGGGGAACTATTGGTTGAGAGCATACAGCTGATTTACTTAGTTTGATAAGTCTATTAAAGGGATTTAACTGGTATGGAGCGTTTACTCCGCTCACATGATATGACGCGGACGTTTAACGGCTTCGCAGTTCGCTTCGCTCACACCCCTTCGGGCTCAGTCTACTCTCGGTCGTCAAAGAAAACCTCGCCGCGCCAGATAGCAAGAATATATGGAATTGCCGTGTATTTGAGGGGTATGTATGCAATGCGGTAGCTTATTGTTCTATTATTAGTATAGGTAGTATCATAGGACATACGTATGGTGGATTTAAATGAATGTTTGGCAATATAATATGGATAAAGTGAAAGTAGGCAGAAATAACTCATAAAAACGCTTTTATATAGAGTTTCATGCGATATAAAAAGAAAATATTATATATGAGAAGATATATAGTATAGTATAACAACCTGCTGTCAGATTTCGTTGAAAAGAAACTCCAGGTTGGAGCAATCCACACATAAGTAAAAAAACTAAAAGACAAGGGGCAGGGGATAAGGAAACATGATCCAGACCATCAAATTTAGACTCTATCCCAATGAGGCACAAGAACAGAAACTGCATGAAATTTTTGCCATCTATAATCGGGTGAAACGCATAGGTTATAACCTGTTGTTTCATGGCGAGGACCACATGAAAGCACGATTTGGAGAGGTTAAAACTATCCAACAGTGTTTAATGAGTCTGTGTCATAACAACCCTTATGTCAGCACCATCCTGGTCGATATCAAGCCAGATATTGGATGCACAAAAGACATGGCTGGAAAAACGACGCAAATACATGGGCAAGCAACTAAACACAATTACTAAAAAAATCAACACCATAAAGGAACATGATACGCATGACCGACGTTTAAAAGGGTTATACGACCGCAGATCCTCGATAATCGCTAAATTGCACAATTTAATGCTTACACCTGTGGTGTTTGGCACCAAGAAGTTATTTAGAGACCGAATTCTTGGCAAAATAAGTAGAGAGGAGTTCAAGATACGACGGGATTCTTCCTTCAGTTGTATCGGAAAGAAACAAGGAACGAACAAAAACATCAAGGTCTTAACTGATAAAATGGTCAAGATACGCACCTTTTCCAAGCAAAACGGACGCAAATGGCTGATCATTCCCCTGTCTGTCAACCACGTGCAGGAGAGATGGTTTCAGGAAATTCTTAATATCGATAAATACACGGCGACCATAAAGAGAAAGTTCTTCAGGGGAGAAGTACGCTACTTTGTTCATGTATCGTATGACATTCCATCCCCTGCAAAACGTTACGGCTACGAATATGGTGCCATCGGCTTAGATTTCAACTATAATTTTGCTGCGTTAACCAATGTAGACCAGCACGGCACATTACTCTCCTACCATAGCATTTCATTTGAAAACCTTCACAGTTATCGAACCGATAAGCGTAACGATTATATCTCCTATAAGATGGATAAGGTTGTCAATTATTGCATCAATAGAGGGAAAGGCATCGTGATCGAGAACTTAAAATTCGATCAAGAATTTTCCTATAATAAAAAACGCAATCGCAAGTTAAGCAACTTGAAGACCACCGCCTTGCAGCTGTTAGAGAGAAAGTGCAAAAAGCGTGGTGTGTCTTTCCGAAAAGTATTTCCTGGATATACCTCACTTATCGGGAAATACAAATACTCACGATTACATAATTTGTCAACACATCACCTCGCAAGTTATGTAATAGCTCGAAGAGGACTGGGTTTAAAGGAAGCAATTCCACCTGTTTACGATTGGGTGCTCTCACAAGTCGAGGAGTTTATAGAACCTCGTTTGAAAAAGGGCAGTCCTTACCGTAGATGGTCTATGATCCATAGCCTGCTCAAGCACAGCGGGATAACATCCTTCAAGACTGCCGAAATACTTAAAAAAGCAGTATTGATGAATTATGTCTTGAATTCGGTGACGAGCGCACAGCCCGATAACCTTAAGGCTGGTCTTTCTAAAAACGGAAAGATTGATGATTATCACAAAGCGTGGAAGTTTATACATGATACCCCGTTTTGTAAATAATTATAAGGTTAAAGTGGTGAATGTCTTTCATTATCGAAAAAGGCGAAGAGAATTATTTATTATGAACGGTAATTATGTCAATTTCCTCAATCTTATGAGAATTTTCCAAGAGGTGTATTTAGATGGCCAATGAAGTTACACTTATACTTAAGAAAGAGATTGCTGGGGCATCTTTAGAAGTTGAAGTTATTTCACCAAATGTTTTTGCGGGGAAAACTATTGACGAAATAGAAAGTCTGAAACTTTGGAAGGGGAACAGGCAAGTACCAATCGCGGACTATTTCGACGTTTCAGGTGAAACGGGAAGTACTGCTGAGGAAACGAAAATCATCTTGGAGGGCGACTTATCGAAAGCAAAGCATATAGGCGAGGGGATGACTGCTGGAGAAATCTTGATTAAAGGAAACGCAGGAATGCACACCGCTGCTAGAATGAAAGGCGGCAAAGTAACAGTAGAAGGCAATGTCGATGATTGGACAGGTGTTGAAATGAAAGGAGGTGTCCTTACTATCTTTGGCAACGCACGGAACTATTTAGGGGCAGCATACAGAGGAGCATCGGTTGGAATGCAAGGCGGCACAATCGAATTAAAAGGTGATTGTGGAACGGAAGCTGGTGAATGGATGAAAAATGGTACAATTACAATTAAAGGAAAAGTTGGATCTTTTGCAGGTATACAT
>NZ_JAHPYX010000234.1:0-40873 GCF_019058535.1 Candidatus Borrarchaeum sp. | reverse complement strand
GTCCCGATTAGGCTATGTTCACCTACTTCTGTTTCTTCTCTAAGCATTACGTTATGACCCAATTTAGTATAATCTCCGATCTTCACACTGCAGTAAATAACAACCCCAGAACGGATTATGACGTTTTTTCCGATCTGAACTTTTTCCCCCATAACACGATGGAAAACTTCACTTGATCTCATAATCAAATCTAGCTGTGCTACGTCAGGATGACCGATGACGACGTTATCGCCAATATAAGTGGCATCTCCAATTTCGGTTTTTTCATAAATCACAACATTCTGACATAGGCGAACCTTTTTGTTTAACTTGATTTTGCCTATGAGAACACAAAAAGGACCAATGGTTACTTCATCATCGTATTTTACCTTCTTATCAACAAATGCTGTATAGTGGATTTTTGCCGATTGCTCACCCATTTGGTCACCAACATCAGTGTATGGTTGCTAAGGTGATACCGCACCCTTAATCAAATGAAAAACGTTTTGGATCAACTCTCAAACTCTTATGGGGTTTTTCAATATAAGCACGAATAATAGTAAGGTGGTATTAAATATTGATGTTTATTAATAAGAAAATTGTTAACGCGTATGAGTAATAGAGTGAGGATGTTTATAATCCATTCGCAAGAAGACCCCCAACACATGAGGGATAGTTTGCGATGAATTGCTTCACTTTTACAAGGGTCTCCCTCTTGCTTAAATAACTAAGCGCTGCTATTTATCTATTGTTAATATTAATTTTAGTGCACGATGAACTTTTGGTCGGAAAGTGTAAGCCGCATATTCCTGTTTTGGCGATGCAATCCAGCAAGGTACAATATTATGAACGTAAACTTCGAAAAAAGGGATATCAATATGACCTTTAACACTTCTGTTCCACGTTTTTTTAATGCGCAGGGGACTAAAATCTGTGATCAGCGTGCCGATTTCATATTCTGACACAAAATTGGGGATTTCTTCTTCTGGAGACCCTGTAAGCATGTAAAAGGGGATATTTTTTTCTTTCAAGTTTTTCTCTACTTCTTGCAGACCTTTAAGCATGAAATCATCCTGCCTAATAGTCGTTCCTAGAAATTGAGGCACTAAGCAAAAAACAACTGCCAAGGGGTGTTTTAATGCTAACTCTTGAGAGAATAATAGCGCCCAGTTATCATTTACACGTTGGTCTCGGCACATCCAATAAACAACTGGACCTGTCTTCTTTATACCCTTTCGTAAAATGTGAATTCTTTCTTGGTTCATGCTATGACTCCAGATTTCCTCAGAAATTTATTATCAGTTAAAAGGTGGCGGTTTAAATTATCTTTTTACAAAATCGTTCTGATTGCAATATCATAAGAAGTATTTGCAAGTTTTTCTAAAAAATCCCGCTGATTGTTTTTGAATATCACATTCTCGATGGGGCAACAATTCCCATCAATTTCAAGGCATTTCTTAACACGATTCGCACACTATTAACAATTAATAAACGTAAATTCCTTAATTCATCGGTTTCAGCTGCTAATACCGGTATAGAAGCATAAAATGAGTTAAATATCGATGCTAGGTTGTTTGCGTACTCACATACAATGTCTGGACGTAATTCCTCAGCCACTTTCGATATAATTTCTGGAAATAGTGAAAGTTTTTGGACAAGAAGTTTTTCTAATTCTTCATCTACCAAATTGTAGTTGGCTGTTTTAGGAGTTTTTTTTGCTTTTTTAAGAATATTACATGCTCTTGCATGTGCATATTGAATGAAAGGCCCGCTATTCTGCTCAAAATCGAGTACTTTATTCCATGTGAATGTCACAATTTTGGTCGGCACGGCGTTTAAGATAGAATACTTTACAGCACCAATCCCAACTACTTCAGCAATACTTCTTTTCTCATCTTCGGATAAATGCGGTGAACGGGTGTTAACTTCCTCTAGAGCTCTCGTTGTCGCCTCATCTATTAGATCATCAAAACCAATATAACGTCCCCTTCGACTTGACATTTTGAATTCTGGAAGTTTAACAAGTTCATAGGCATAATGAATCTGTCTGCTACCATCTTCACCTAATACATACAAAGCTATTCTTATCTGAAGTTGTGGAAGTGTCTGTTCCTTCCCTATAACATTTATTACGCGATCTGATTGATCAAGTTTCCATTTACTGTATGCTATATCCCGTGTTGTATAAAGAGTCGTGCCATCAGATCTCATTAAAGTCATAGGAGGAATTTCATGAGTTTCTTTAACCCCCAAACTCTCTTTAATATTAAATTCAGTTGCAGCTTTCTCACAATCGAAGACTAATGCACCATCGAGTTCTGTAACAAAAGGTGTCATTTTTAGTTCGTTTAAAATCTTTGTAACACTTCCATCCCAGATGAACGAACTTTCCCAATCATAGCTTTCGAAAGCTATATCAATTGTTTTGAAGGTCTCCTTAAATCCTCCAAGAACTAAATCAACAAGACTTCTGAAAAGTTGAACAGTTTGTTCATCTTGATTTTCATAAAGAGATATGAGGGTCGATATTTCCGCATCTAAGTCGATATTTTCTGAGTTATTACTAATCTGGTCGAAAATACTAGGCTGTGCTTTTTTTAATTCTTCTGCGATTGATTCCCATTCAGCTAAGTCATTTTGTTCCTTTTTTGCCTTCTGAATTTCAGTAAGTGCATTTGTTATTGTGTAAATTGTTCCTACAAATTGGTCTGACTTCATGTCTGAAGGCTGAGTGTCTCTATCTACCATCCGTAGACCTTGTACACATATCGCAACCTGTCGACCAACATCATCGATATATATGTGAGAACAAACATCATGAGATTGTGTTTGCAAAACTTTGACTAGTGAACTGCCTAGAATTGCATTTCGTGCATGACCGATATGCAAAGGAGAATTTGGATTTGGACTCAAGTATTCTACTATAATTTTTTCCTTTTTCTTCGCTTCACTTTTTCCATAACTTGTATCCAGGGTTCTTATTGAGTTTATAACGAGATTTGCAAAGGAATCATAATTTGCAAAGAAATTTAGATAGCCTGCTCCACCTATTACTACTTCTTTTATGAAGCGTGAATTTGAAGGGTTGATATTTTCAATGAGAATTTCTGCAAGATCTTTGGGTTTTTTGTTTATTTTCTTTGCGATATGAAAAACAGGAACTGCCAACTCTCCAAACTCTAATTTAGCCGGAATTTCATGATTGAGTGTTACTGATAGTTCTGGAAAGACAGCTTGAAGGGTTTTCTGTGTAAGTATAATGCATTCCTCTGCGAATTGCCTGTAGGGGGACATGGTCATTACCTCTTAATATGACCTTTTCAATGTTTCTTGAAAAATGATAGTATAGAGAATAAAAATATTCATTAAAAAGAAGAAAGTGGTGGGTCCGGCGGGCTTTTCGAAATGAGCGATTTGCTCAAGACATTCGAACCCGCGATCTTCGGCTGCCGGTAATAGCAAGAAACAGGCAGTCTCCGGCTATCTTAGGCCTGCTTTGTATGGGACGAGGTCATATAAGGCCGGCGCCCCTCGGTCAGCACATTGAAGCGCTGCTAACCTGGCTAGGCCACGGACCCTCATGTAACGAAATATTAGGTGTTTTATTTAATATCTTTCGATCACTCGCCATTTCCATTATTTGAAGTTCTTCCACACCTTTGTCATTTAGAAGAAAGGGAAGTTTTTTTCATATATATTTTGACTTTGGCATTCTCATACTGCAATTCACTGAATATGGGGTAGTGATCTTTAAAATCTTCTTCTATATCGTTCTTTTGTGCCTCATAGTTTTGCGCTCCGACTTTTGCGATGATTTCTTCTCGCCACTCTGTTAAATACTGTCTGATTTTGTCATCTTGAGTTACTACAATGAGGTCAACACGATCACTTACATTAAGTCTGTTTTTCTTTCGAGTAAATTGTACTTGGCGCATGAATTCTCTTACAAGTCTTTCTGAGGCAATTTCATCAGTGATTTCTAAATCGAGGTAGAGGTCAAATGAATCGCTTACCATACCAACTAAATGTTCTGTTGAACTAGGTAACGTTTCAGTTACAAGCACATCTTTTACATTTGCCTCGTGAACGATTGCGGGAATTACTTCTGATATATCACCAAAACCTTCTTTCGATATCACAACGAGTCTCTTACAAGGCCATCTTAATTTGATATTATGCTCATCTCGAAGCGCTAGAGTAAGTTCTACAATTTTTCGTGCGTCTTTCATAGCATTTTCTAGTTTTTCATCACGGAATGATTCGTTAACTTCAGACCAATCGCACATATGGATAGACTCAGGCAAATCAGGATATTGTTCACGAATGAAATTTTGATAGACTGATTCTGCTATTATTGGGAGAACAGGAGCAAACATCTTGGCAGTTTCTGTGAGGACAGTTACAAGGGTAGTAAGTGCAGTTGCTTTGCTTGATCCCGACTCAGAAATCCATGTGCGTTCTCGGATTAGGCGAATATACCATCTACTTATGTCTTCAACAATTAATTCCTGCATAATGGGAATTGTATCTCCCGGGCGCATTGCTTCGAAGGCGCGGGTCATCTTGTTAAGTGCAGAGTGGAAACGCGAAATAAGCCAATTATCTTCTATCTGAAGTTCAGCAGTATCGAGAGAATGGTCCTGTACATTAAAGTTGGACTCTTTGACTCGTGATATTGCGAACATGTAAGTGTTCCAAAGAATATTCAGAATTTTGAAGTAATCCTGTTGAGTTTTAAAATCGAATTTCATATCTTCGCCTGGAGGTGTAGCTAAAGAATAGAATCTAAACGCTTCGGAGCCATACTTCTCAATAACGGCACTGGGTTCAATTGCATTTCCTAAAGATTTGCTCATTTTCCGTCCCTCGGTATCTGCAACAAAACCATGCATATAAACTGCCTCGTAAGGTCTCCTATCGTTTGCTACAACACTTAGACAGATTTGTGAGTTGAACCAGCCTCTAACTTGATCTTTACCTTCTAAAATGAAGTCGGCAGGCCACCAGTAATCGTAGGTTTTAGGATCTTCAGGATAGGGCAAGATAGCCCATGTTGCTGCGCCACTGTCCAGCCAAACGTCTAATACATCGGGTACCCTTCGAAAGGTACCACCACAGGCACAAACCCATGTTACCTCATCAATCCAAGGTCGGTGAAAATCATCAACAGGTTTTCCATACATACCTAATAGTTCTTTTCTTGATCCTATAACCTCAATAGATTCACATGCATCGCAAATCCAGAGCGGTAGAGGTATACCCCAATATCTTTGTCGACTAATGCACCAATCTTGCAGGTTTTCTAACCAGCTCCTAAAACTCTGACTACCTGCCCAATCTGGAGACCATTTAACTTTGTCATTTTCTGCAAGAATCTTTTCTTTTTCTTTCGTTAAATTCAACATCCATTGGCTTGTAGCTTGAAATATCAAAGGGCTCTTGCATCTCCAGCAATGAGCATACTCGTGTTCAACTCGATGAGTCGCAAGAAGCAGACCTTTTCTCCTTAAATCCTCAATTATGATAGGATCTGCATCTTTAACAAATAATCCAGCGTATTTTCCAGCCTCTTCAGTAAAACGTCCAGCTTCATCAAGTGGCGAAAAAGGAGGAAGTCCATATCTTGTTCCTACCTCAAAGTCCTCAGGTCCAGCCCCAGGAGAGCTATGAACGATACCAGTACCTTGCAGTTTCGTTACAAACTCACTGCTCAATAATACAGAATGTGCTTCCGGATATTTTTCATAAAATTCCTGCATAATAGGAACTTCTTCAATGAGCGGATGAATATAACGGAGTCCTCTTTCCCGCAGTATTTCACCTGTGACTTCTTCGATTACCTTGAATTTTTTTTCAAGCATTGCTGAAATAATACCTACTGAGACAAACTTTCCAATGATCCAGATTTCATCTTCAACCTGAGCACGAACGTATTCGAACTCTGGGTGTACCATAACTGCTAAGTCGCTAGGGAGAGTCCAAGGTGTCGTTGTCCAAACTATGAAATATTCATTTGGCGTGTCTCTTAGTTGAAATTTTACAAAAATTGAAGGATCTCCAACTGTCTTATACTCATACTCATGCTTAGCGAGAACAGTTTCACATCTAGGGCAAGAATTCAATACTCTCGTGCCTTTGTATAGAAGATCCTTTTCATACGCTTTCTTAAGTGCCCACCAAGCACCCTCGATATAAGAATCTTTGATTGTCATGTACGGATCTTCCCAATCCATCCACACAGCTAACCTTTTAAATTGTTCTGTCATCTTATTGAGGTTTTCAATCGCAAATGCTCTACATTCTTCAATAAAGCGTTCCACGCCAAATGAAACGATTTGCTTTTTCGTTTCGATGCCCAGTTTCTTCTCAATAGCGACTTCAATGGGTAATCCGTGCATATCATACCCTGGGCGATCATAGACGTCATAACCTCTCATGCGCCTGTATCTGAGGAAGAAATCTTTGATGATTTTATTCCATGCAGTGCCTAAATGAATGCTCCCAGTCGTATAAGGGGGACCATCGCAGAAGTAAAACTTTTCTTTGCCCTTTCGATAATCTTTCGTTTTTTGATAGATCTTATTATCCTCCCAAAATTTCAAAATCGTTTCTTCAATAGATACTGGCGTAAATTTTCTTGACATTTTCAATATACTCTTTCCTCCTAATGACCTTAACAAGTAATTGCTAATTCTTTTTCTTAGAGTGCAGCCTACTTGCCAGTTTTTGAGTTCAATAATCAATAAAATGATTGGGTTCTTGAAATGGGATTAGAGTCCTTTTGTTATTCTTACATGAAAAGGACAAAGTATCATCCATTAATTCATTTAAAATATTAACGCCTTATACAAATATTTCAGTAACTTAAAACGAATTTGAGGTTCACTATAAGCTTGTTTTCAAGCAAATGTCTCTTTTTGAGGGGTTAGACTTCTGTTAAATAATGAAAATATTCTATTAATGTTTACAAAACAACTTTCTCATTACAAGTTGGACAGCTTATAAAAACATCATTTTCGGAGGATCTCATCCCTTCTGCACAGTGTCGATGCATAATGGAGCTACAATGAGTGCAACGAACTTTGCAGTATGATAACGAGGATCCACAGGTAGGACATGATGTGGACCCACAAATCTTGCATTTCGGAGCATCCGGGATTAATATTTCTTTTTCTTCGATCTCTTCTTCATAAAATTCTTTGGTTTCGTCTATGATAGGCAGTTCAATCTCTTCTGTGCCGAATTCTCCCCCTTTTACAATGAATTCTTCGATTTCTTTTTCTCTAGAAGTTTCTTTTGTTTCACTGACGGCACTCTCTTCAATAAGCCCATCTTCTTCAGGTGATGCAAGAAGGTTCTCAGAAAGAGCTATAGATTCAGGCGTATCAATTAGCTCTTCAACTTCTGGTTCTCTAGGAGGTGTGTATGGCTCTTCGGTAGTAATCATCTCTTCAGTAGGACCATAGTATTCGATTATCTTATCTTCGGGCTCTATAATAAATTGTTCTTTTAGAATTCCGAGTTCCTTATTTAGTTGTTCAATTACGGTGTCTTTTTCATTCAACTGGTTATCGGCGCTACTAAGTCGTCGTTTGAGTTGATTAATCTTCGATTCGCGCTCGACAAGTGCTTCTTGAAGTTGTTCAATATGCGGTTTGAGTTCATCTTCTATCTGCTGCGATAATTGTGTTATCACACGCTTTAGTTCGCGTTGTTTTACTTGAAGTTGGTCACGTTCGTTCTTTATTTTCATGATTTCTTCCGTTTTTTCATCGAGATGGTCATTTAATTCTTTTCGAGTCTCTTCGAGAGCTATTACTTTTGCTGCTTGTTCTGATGCAAGTAACTCTAATTCTTCAGTTTTTGTTTTTAACAAAGCAATTTGTTTTTCAGTTTTTGATTTGTGCTCTGATAGTTTCTCAATTTCATCTTTTTGCTGTTTTAATTCCTTATCCTTTTCATCAAGTTCTGTCCTCAAATTTGCGTTAATTCCCTCTTGTTGATTGATTTTTTTGCCACGCTCTGAAAATTTGGTTTCAAATTCACTTAGACGAGGGGTAATGTCCTCTAAAGTTCTCTCAAGGTCATTTATATTTGCACGATATTTTCCGATAGCATCGTCTAAACGAGTGTTTTCATTTTTCAAGATCATTATTTCTTCTTCTCGATTTTTTAGATCTTCTTCTTTGAGCTTTAGGTCTCTTGTTTGCTTCTTAAGTTGATCTTCTAGGGAGACAATTTTTCGAGTATATTCCGAAATCTTGTCTGTTAACATTTCTGTTTTATCTTCTGATAAAATATTGTTTGTTGGTGTATCTTCAGGTTCCAACAGTAATTCACTTGTCTCCACTTGTTCTTCAGGTTCCAACAGTAATTCGCTTGTCCCCACTTGTTCTTCAATTAGCGTATCAAAACTCTCTATCTCAGGAGGAGATAGTTCGTCAACTTCTTCAGCAGCCACGATTCTGGTTTCTATTTCTACTAATTCAGTTTCTTCGGATAGAACAGTATGTGTTCCGTTCATTTTTGGAAATTCCTGCAATGACGTGGTCAAATTGCCATTTATATCAATTTTATGGTCTGCAATGATACTTAATTGATCAGAGGGGATTTCTTCGGGCCTCATTATCCTTATCAGGAGAGGCACAGTAGTAATAAGCAAACTTGTATCCTCTTTCTCAAATATAAACTCAAAAAAGAGTTCAAAATCACTAGGAACTTGACCACTCGGTGCGACGAAACTGACTTTCTGATGCGTTTCATCCCCTTCTTTGAATTTTCTTGGAAATTCTTCAACTTGTGCAAGTTTGAATACCTTTGGCAGATGCTGAAACCGTTTAAAACTGTGGGAAATATGAGATTCTATAGTAAAGAAGACGTTAAATAGTTCTCCGGGGCTAAGCGCGGTTTTTTCAACACTCATTTTCAAAGAAATGGCTTCTTCATGGGCTTCTTCGTTCAAGGAAATACACACTCATTCATTGACCTTATCTATTGCCAGATTCCTCTCGCTTAACTATGAAATTTAAGTTAAGTATAATTTAGTGCTTTCAACATGTTAAAGTATATGGTGATTTATTTGCGCGCGAATTTAAAACTGTTTTTCACCAAATTCGAAAATCTATGTTCAAACAACTAATTAAAGACCTGAATACTCGAAGTTTCTGATAAAGGCAAAACATATTTTAACCACCGTGCAGTTTCTTCTTATAAGAAGAATTCTCGTCTCTCGAATCAAAAAATAAAAGAATGAAAACGATCGGTGATGAATTATGGTAACAGTTCTCGCTCAATTTGCACCGGCTATTCTCATAGTTGCAGGACTTCTTGCTATTGCGTGGTTAAGTGAAAAAATCGCTGAACGTATGGGTAAAGTAGGAGAGGTTTTTGCTGTTTTTGTCAAAATCTTTGCTGCCCTTGGCTTCTTTATTGGTATCTTGTGTGTTGTGACTGGCGTTGTAGTTTGGGTAACTCCTGATACTGCGTTTCCCGCAGGCCAAGCCCCATCATGGCTCGGAGACACTATATTAATTGCCTTATTATTAGTAATCGGTATTGCAAACATTATGAAACCATGGACTGTTGTCCCATGGGCTGCTCTGCTAGGTTTAGTCGGTGGGCTTATCGCTGCTGGTGTCGCGGTCTTTATAATGGTCTCATTAGGCGTATCCTTAGCTAGTAACTGGCTGATCATTGCAATAGTCTTTATAATCTTTGGTGGGATTGTGTTCTTCCTGTTCAAATGGCTTGAGGAGTTGCTGGAGTTTATTGCAAAGGTTCTGACATTTCCCTTGATCTCAGTACCTCTTGGCTTCATTGCAATCGGATACGCGATTATTATTCTCCTCGCCTGATGCAGTCTTCTGTTGTCTAGTGACTCAACAAAACAAATGTGGTTCCTTTACATCCTTTTTTTCTTCTTATTTTGTAAGGAATGAACTGTAAGTAGTTCTCGCGTACGGAAGAGGCGTTTCTGCCGATAAAGTTAAAAACTCAAGATATACTATACTTCTGACAACGATTCCTCTATAAGTTACTAGTCTTAACAAGTCCTTAAAAATGGGTCCGTGGCCTAGCCTGGATGAGGCGCCGACCTTGACACATTGTGTCTAGGGCGTAAGCCTTCGAAGCCGGAAATGCTCTCCCTCAATTCGGAGGAGTGCGTCGACTCATGGGTTCGAATCCCATCGGACCCGCCATTTTGAAAAGGATTTTATGTGCTCCACAAATGCAATAATTTTTCTAAGTTGTTAGCGGAGAATCTTGAAAACATAACTTCAAAATAAGGGTCCGTGGCCTAGCCAGGATAGGGCACAGGCCTCCTAAGCCTGATTGCAACCATCATATCGATGTTGCTGGGCGATCGCGAGTTCAAATCTCGCCGGACCCGCCATTTCCCTTTTAGTTAAGATATTATTTATGAGAACGTCTATACTGCTTCAACATAGCCTTAAATTTTCTGCATCCCGCCCCATAATGCGATTTTTCTCGTAAATCGCCCGCTTGTTGTTCCAGAAAGCGTTCCAAGTGCCACTGAGGGTTAGTTTTTATTGAAGGTTCTGTATGAGCTCTGATCCCAAATATTTCTTCTGATTCAGAAAGCGAGAAAATCCTTAAATGCAATTGTCTATCGTTCCAATAGAAGTGGTATTCAGCCCTTGCATCACGAGAAATTTCTTCATATTCAACAAAACCCATCTTTTTTAACATCGAGTCGATTTTCTTGAGCGTTATGTTCCTCAGAGTGACACAGTACTTCTTTGCAGTCATTGCTAATCGCCTTTTTGCTTTTATCTTAAAAGGATGCTTTTTAATGCTTCAAAAATGTGCTTGTTAGCTAAGTTATAGAATATGAGATATTTTATTATTTTAGTTAAAAAAACATCATACTAATAATTTTTTGACGAATAAAAAATTTTAGAAAAAGGAAGTGGGGATACTAAAATCGATCCACATAAAAGTGAAGTGTAAGAGAGGTCGTCAATAAACCCGTATTCAAAGTCCTTTATATATTTTTTGTTTTGGTGTAAATCTTCCGATAGTTTTTTATTGAAAATTAACACGATCATGTATATATGCTCAATTTATACTCTGATTGATTAACTACTCCCTAACTTTGCATATGATCAGACGCGTTTTATTAAACAACCATTAAAATGCTGCGCTCTTGAGTATCTTAATTGATTAAGGTGTATTAAATTTTTTTTTAGTTCATTCTTAGACTCATTAAAAAAAATAGACAGTTCAAGCGTAGTTTGATACAATTCTTTGATATTAGATTTATCTAGATAGGAAATCCTATTCTAGATCCTTTCCAAAAGGCCAAATGCGCTCTACTAGTTTTCCTCCGCATTTTACACATACATATATCTTGCCTATTTGCCCCTGTCGATCATGTGTGAAGCGCATTCCGACACCTCTCTCGCATAGTATATCCATTTTGCAAAAGGGGCAATAATAATAAATGTTCATCGCTCCATGTTCCCCTTTCTTTTCTGGGCTCCATAAATAATCGCTGCACTGTATACACATCTTTTGTGCGTCGCAACGAAGGTGTTTCGCAATCACAGTCATAATGCTCTCACTTCATTCTAGTTATTGAATCGGTTCAATCTACTCTTATAAATGATCTAAACTGTCCTTAATGAAGGTTTTTATTAACGAAGGTTTTCTAGAGATTTTCTAGAGCGTCTAAAACAAGTTTTTTAAGTTTAACCATTATTTTTTCAAATTTTGAAGTATCAGGACCTCCGCCTATTACTAATCGCTCCTTTTTATTTCCTCCAGCTCCTCCTCCGGCCATAACGCAGGCTTCTTGTATAATTGGTATCAGATCGATCAGAATTGAATTTCCGGATGACCC
This sequence comes from Candidatus Borrarchaeum sp., assembly GCF_019058535.1. Lineage (NCBI taxonomy): Archaea > Promethearchaeati > Candidatus Borrarchaeota > Candidatus Borrarchaeia > Candidatus Borrarchaeales > Candidatus Borrarchaeaceae > Candidatus Borrarchaeum > Candidatus Borrarchaeum sp. The sequence continues at coordinate 29,031 of NZ_JAHPYX010000234.1, read as the reverse complement.
AACTATAGTAACTTTCTGGTTTTTATTCACTAATATAGCTATAGTTGATGGGTTTTCGTCAGTAATCTTCTTACTTACTTTTATTAATTCTTCTCGCGTTCCTGGAATTTCAGCCAACACTAATGAAATATCATTAATGATAATGGCGTTTTCGATGAGTTTGGGTATCTTTTCAAGAATCAATTCGTCTGTCAATTTTTCAATAAGTTTTCCTCGTTCTTTCCATTCTTCAAAGAACTTAATAGCAGTTCTTGGTACTTGATCTATTGGTACTCGAAGGATTTGAGCGGTTTTTTCAAGTAGTTGGTCTCTTTGTTGCATATATCTTACTGCCGCTTCTCCTGCTGTAAATTCTAGCCTGACAACTCCATCTTGGATTCGTTCAGAACTAATTATTTTGATTACACCAGCCTCGCCGGTTAAACTAAGGTGAAGGCCTCCACAGGCCTCAGCATCCCAGTCTTCTATCTTGATAATCCTGAGTTCCCTACCTCCGCCTGCTGCCCCTCCTTGATAAATTGTAAAGCCATACTCTTGTTCCGCTTCATTTCTTAATTTCCATTCTGTATGAATCGGTTTATTTTGCATAACGGCAAAATTCGCCTTCGCCTCGATTTCTCTCAATTCATCGGCAGATAATGATTTAAAATGTGAAATGTCTAGTCTTGCTCTTTCTGGTGACTTCTCAGCACCCACTTGCCAGACATGAGATCCTAAAAGGGTTCTTGCAGCCGCATTAATTATATGCGTGGCAGTATGATGTCTCATAAGTTCAATTCGACGCCCCCAGTTAATACGCCCTTGTATTGTTCGTCCTTTGTACTCTTGAGGGATGATATCATCAATTTTATGCACTATCACTTTCCCTACGTTTAATACATCTATAACTTTGAACTTATCTAAGGTTCCTGTATCGAACAACTGTCCTCCGCTGGTAGGATAAAACATAGTCTTGTCAAGTACCAATTGATTGCCGTCTATAATCTTCAGTATTCGTGCATTAAACTCAGTTTTGTACGGACCATCGGAGTAATATAGTCTATCTGTGGCATCTAAAGTTTTTACTTTTTGTTCAAGATCCTCTTCAATTAGTTTGGGTTTGTCTATAATCTTTTTTTCACTAAGTTCCTTGAAGAAATCTGCGGGGATTTCCACGGTGGTTCCTAATTTTTGTGCTTCCTCAGAAACTATTTCAGGAAGAATTCCATTAGCTGTGTACCACTCTGTTAGAATCTTACGATCGATTTTTTTCTTCTTTTTGAGATGACGTTTTACTAAAGCACGTCCACTTTCAATGGTTTTATTGTATCGTTGTTTTTCTAAACTGAAGAGTTCATCAATTATTTCTGATGCGGTTTTTACACGCCGATAAGTTTTCTGTAGGTATTCTATATGTTTATGACACATCTCAATAAGATCTAAATTGAAATCAAAATGGCTATTGAAAGTTATTGCCCTTCTAAGAAGCATACGAAGGTTATAACCTCCACCAATGTTGCTGGGGATAGCGCCATCTGCAACTGCAAAAACTAAAGTTCTCATATGATCGACAATTGCATAGACTGCTTCGAGCGGTGCTATTTCTCGCTCCAATTCTACGGGGTCAACTTCCAGTTGATGAGCAATATGCTTTCTAACCGAATCGATATTTTTGACTTCATCAACATCTAATAGCCCTGCAAGTATCACATATTTACCTAGAAGTCGTTGATTTGTGGAAATGCCCACTTCTTTTTTCACAAACTCTAACACAGGTCCAAATGTAGCCTCATATATTGTCGGGGAACCTTGTGTGAAGAATGCAAGACGTTCAAGTCCCCATCCGACATCTATAACGCGGATATCAAGTTGTTTATGAGCACCATTTGTAAATTGGTACTGCATGAAAACATTATTAACGATTTCAAGTCCTTTTGAGAACGCTTCCAAACAGGGGCCGAAATTCCCTCCACCTGCCCACACATCTTCTTTATATGTGAGTTCTTCTTGAGGTATTCGCATTTCTTCTGTCAAAAATTTGAAATTTAGTTCTATACAACGATCCATCCAATATCCTTTAAGATGGTCTGAATTAAAGGCGTGTTGTCCTCCCATGATAAAAGAAGATAAATGACGACCAGTACGTCCGATATTATCTATATCAATAGTTCTTAAGCAGGGTTGTGGAATGACGAGTGGATTTGCTGGCGGATCTACTGTTCCATTAACCACCCAGGGTTGAAAACAGGCTATTGAAGCAATGGTAAATGGAATATCATCTCTCCATCTAGCTACTATAGGATATTCGGATATTTTTGCATGACCATGTCGCTCAAAAAAGTCATTCCAGCGAGCGATTGCTTCATGGAAATCCCAACCGCCATTTAGACTATCTCCAATAAACTGATAGCCCCCTACGCATTGAGTATCTCCACATGATGAGTTCTTTTCAGGATTTAGTGTCCAATAGAAACTTCCACAAACATTGCATTGTTTTCGTGTGAATTCCTTCTCCCGAAATATTTCGACTTCATAGTTATCTCTTGTAAACATTTTCCTGAGTTCTGCTTTCGAAATCGCCATTCTAAGCCACCAAAGGAATTCAGTGTAAAAAGTTTAATCCTACTAAGTTCTTAATATCAAGATTTAAATAAAGTTTCGCGAAGGATCATTCAAATAAATGAAAAACGTACAACTTAATGTTGAAGTAAGGAGTGTATATACAAAAAATGTCTAAATCACCAAGGAAAAAGAAGGAGACGGTATGCCCTGAGTGCGCTGGAACGATGAAATATGATAGATACGTTAGATTGATGGTATGCCAACGTTGTGGGCTAGCAGTCACTCGGGAAGAACTCGATAAGATGCGAGCTGAATTGCGTAAGTTTGCGCAGGTCGAAGATACAGAAGATGAAAAAAGACGCAGTAGGAAGGAATATCTAGACTGGTATTTGGGTCAAAAAGAATAGGATTCGTCCCTCTGTTAATGAAATAATCTGTAACTTTAAAAGCTATATTGTACTTGTTTTAAACGAATTTATGTTTTCGTTGACCTTTCAAATATAAGGTGATAATGATGGTTTGGAGACTTTTACGCCCTGATGCGAAAAAAGTATGGGATGATGATTCAGTTGTAAAAACATTGCTTAAGCGTTATTGGGATATAATAAATGAAAAAACAACTGCTAAATATCTTATTACAAAAAGAATTGATGCAAAAGTTGAGTTAAATGAAGACTTACCAAAACTATGGAATGCACATGAACGGATCAGAAAGAGTTTTAAAAACATGATTCAGAGAATTGACAGCGGAGAACTTGAATATGACTCGCTAGACAACCCCAAAGTATCCTATTTGGAATTGAAAGTAGAACTTGCTCAAAGAATGCTTGAAGAATGCATCTTCTGTGAAAGGCGATGCCGAGTTAATAGGCGAGAAGGAGAAAAGGGAACTTGGTGTAAGTTGGATGAACGTGCACGTATTAGCAGTGCTTTTTTACATCATGGCGAAGAAGCACCGCTTGTACCAAGTGGGACAATTTTCTTTACCAGCTGTAATTTTTGTTGTGTCTTCTGTCAGAATTATGATATATCACAAGTTTATCCAGAGAACGGCGTGGAGATCTCACCTGAAAAACTCGCATCAATATCAAGGAACTTAAGACGCGAAGGAGCACGAAATATAAATTATGTTGGGGGCGAGCCTACTCCAAATCTTCATGTAATTATCGAATCGTTGCAATACAGCGATATTAACGTAACACAGTTGTGGAACTCAAATCTCTATTGCTCGGAGGAGACGATGAAGCTGCTCGATATCATGGACGTGTGGCTGCCTGACCTAAAATACTATTCTGATGAGTGCGCTAAAGAATTTTCAATTGTCCCTAATTATTGGGCGGTCGTTTCAAGAAATCTAAAGATGGCATACGATTATGGTGGTCTAGATCATGGAGAAATAATAATCCGACATCTAGTAATGCCGAACCATGTCGATTGCTGTACACTTCCAATTCTAGAATGGATTGCTGAAAACTGCCCAAAGTCACTTGTGAATATAATGGCGCAATATCGCCCAACACACTTAGTTGGAAGCAATAAAAAATATAGTAGTATTAATCGAAGACCTACTTCAGCAGAAATGGATAAAGCTTACAAATATGCAGATGAATTAGGCATCACCTGGAAACCTGTGAGTTAAAAAATTAAAAAGTAATTGAGAGTTCTTTATAGAGCGAGATTTCTAAACCATTTTTACTATTTCAAACTTCTTAGTTCTAGGATAACTCCTCGGATGCATTTTTTCGCAGTCTTGACATTTAAGGCGTAAATCTACTTTCTTTGATGTTTTTGAAGCCATTTTCGCTTGTGTAATTGCTTTCTTTGAGTACTTACCTTTGTTTCCATATCCTTTTTTATGTCGTTCAGCTCGACGTTGTCCTTTAGAAAGGGTTCTTCTGGCCTTAGATTTCACTTCTGTGACGTCGTGTGTGGTGTGACGACGACAAAAAGGACAGTACGCACGTATAATTGACGGAAATTTAACCATTAGTTTCACCTGAATCGAATTATTTTCTTTTTCGCTCTTGCATCTAATCACGCATGTCTCTTTTTAAGTCTTTTTAAAAAGTAAAGAGACGAATGACTCGTCTCAGAACTACGACGGAACTGGCTGGTTGAAGTCAATTGAGAACTTTTTCTTTTCATCAGTGATTGCATTAGTACCGCCCACTACTTTTAAAAAATCCATTTCTTCCTCACTATCGAACATTAAAGCATGTTGAAGTACTTCCTCAATTCGTGTAACGGTCACAATTTCAATTTTATCCTTGTATTTTGCCTCAAGAATGACATCCTTCTTATTTGCAGTAGGGATAAGAACTTTTTTGAGTCCAGCCTCACATGCTGCTTCTATTTTCGGAGTTACGCCTCCAATAGGGAGTACTTCTCCACGTACGCTGAGGGATCCTGTCATGGCTACTGATTGATCCACAGGGATACCTCTTATCGAGGAAAAGACTGCGGTTGCTACGGAGATGGATGCGCTGTCGCCCTCCACGCCTTCGTGGGTTTGCAGGAATTGGATGTGGATATCATACTTAGACACATCGTCAGAATGCTTTTTAATTAATGCACTGACGTTCTGGACAGCCTCTTTTGCAATATCTCCCAATTTGCCTGTGGCAATAATTCTTCCTTCGTCTGAGCTTAGAGCAGGGACAACTTCTGCTTCTAATGGCAATACGATACCACTTGCACCTATTCGCGGATCACCAATGATCGCTAGCCCATTGACTCTTCCAACAACCTCTCCTTGAACTCTTATTACTTCATATTCTCGTTTCCGTTCGATGTATTTATCGCCAATTTGTTGTTCTAGACTTCGTGCCATTGTTTTCGCATTAATGATATGCTCCGCGGTAACGTGTATGGCGCCTTGCTCACTTGCAAGATCACCAGCCGCCCTGATCAAACCTCCAAGATCTCTTAACATTAACGTTAGATGACCCTTTCTTCCCGCTCTTCTTCTTCCTTCACGAATGATCTCAATGACTGCTTCTTTAGTGAAGTGTGGGATCTTTCCATCTTTTCTTACTTCTTGGGCGACAAATTGCGCGTATGCCCTCCGATTTTCTAAGGTGTCGGGTAACGTCTCGTTGATGTAAACTTCATATCCGTACCCACGGATTCTTGAGCGCAGCGCGGGATGCATTTTCTGGACGGTATCTAAATTACCTGCAGCTATTAGAATGAAATCACAAGGTACTGGCTCTGTTCGAACCATAGCACCACTACTCAATTCACTCTGACCCGTTATTTGGAATTTTTTCTCTTGCATTGCCGTTAAAAGGTCGTGTTGAGTTCTTAATTTGAGAGTTGCAATTTCGTCGATAAAGAGCACTCCTTTATGAGCCTTATGGATCAAACCTGCTTCAACGCGTTCATGCGCAGGGGTTCCAAGTCCCCCGCTTTGAAATGGGTCGTGCCTCACGTCACCTAACATTGCGCCCGAATGTGCTCCTGTTGCTTCGAGAAATGGGGCATACTCTTTTCTGCTATTATCTACAAGCAACTTTGGAACGAGTTGCTCAGATCTTATCTTTACCTGATTTATGATCAGAAATGCCACCAGGGCCACAAATATGCCCATAAGCCATTGTCCAGTCATGAACGCTAGAAGTATAATAACTGCTGGGAGGATTATCGAGATAAAATTGCGGAGACCTTTTGACTTATTTGCTCTTTGTAGGTGGTAATGCACTATTTGTTCTCCAGATCCCGCCGGCACGACGACTACCTTCGGAGTATTTGGATCTTTTCTATTTGGTATAGCTAGAATATCTTCAAGTTGTTCTTTTGGAATAAGTTGTGCCATTGCAGCTCCTAACATGCTTTTTCCTGTACCGGGGGGACCGATTAAAAGGACGTTTCTTTTCTTAGCTGCAGCTTTTCTAATGACAGAAACGCCTCTTTCTTGACCTATTACTTGAGCGATTAATAACTTATCTACAGGTAAATCTTTTGTAGTCTTAAAGTCAATATCAAGTTCTTCGTTAAATTCATCTCTTTCGTCCATGTAAAGTGACCTCTTTTTTTCTAGATTTAATGCGATACATAAGTAGGTTAACAGATAAAGAATCGCAAAGATATACACTTTAATAAAAACTGTCGAAGGTTATCAGAGAATTCCATTCAAGTATATTGAAAAACCACTATTATTTTTATATATTTGCGCAATGACAACCTTTCCTTTAGGGTTAGTAGTTGACAAACATCCTTCACAGAAAACTTGAAACTAAATGACGTAAACTAAAAAATCGGAAAAGAAACTATTTAAATTCCAGCCAACTAAGCGTAAAATTTACTGGGCATCCTCTGATGATCTCAATTCTTCCACTTTTAGTTTTTTCGGATTTGTAGCCTCGATAGTACTTATTCCAAGTGGGTCTTCTATAATTAGGTGAAAGGGGAGTTCGCCGGCTATTGCCTTCTCTATTTTTTGGAACACTTTCTCAATTTTTTCTTTTTCCTCTTTAGAATCAGCCCATGAATTTAACGTTTGCGTAGCAGCTTTAACCCTTTGAAGTACACCTTCAACATTTGTAATGAATGGATCAGATGACATTTTAGATTCCATGCTGAAACCGAGTTCTGGGATTTTTATCGATGCTGTGTTTGACTTAATTACCCGTGAAGTTAGATCAGAAGGATCCGAAACATATAACGTGTATCTATGAGGTGAACTTTCTTCAAGCGGATATGACCAACTTTGTCGAAATCCGCAGTTGCGACATAGACTCGAATATAGTAAGGTTTGCCCAAAATGTGGGACGTCGATCTCTCTTGCGGTAACTTTCATAGTTGGATTGTTACATACAGGACAGTTCTCTCCATCGGACACAGAGAGATATTTTTCACTCATACTTTTTCACCGTTTACTATTGAATATAGTGAACTACCTCACGTTAAAGCAGTGAGGCTTCCTGCTTCGACGACCGAACTTGCTGTGACATAGGGAATACTATTTAAGTATTCCAACGATACTATTTAAGTATTCCAACTAAAGAAATTCACTGAATTCATACTATATCTTTTGAGTTTGTTTGTAGTTAATCGATCCAAATGCTTTTTGCCAAAAATCAACGGAGAAAATACGACAACTAACTAATATACATGAGTTCAAACAAAAGACGAGGCTCGCAATATGGAAGGACAGTTACATCATACAAGGAATGTATCAAGGGTTGTGGGGTTGTACAAGGGGCTTTTCTCAGTCCCCTCAAGTATTAAGTTAGCCATAATTGCCATTATCTCAAGTTTTATCTATGGTTTAATCTTATTAGAATTCCCTGTTACCTCTCTTTTAGTTATAATAACTAATTTACTAGTATTTGGGTTAATAATTTTTCTTATCCCCATACTTGCCTCTAGCATCGTTTCATATTCACTTCTCGGCGAGTATCGCCAAGTTTTAACATATCGTCGTTTGATTGCGACAGGTGTCATTAGTAACGTCTTCTTAGGAATAATACTCCTTTTTGGAAGGCTTAGCATGGCAGTTTTCCAATCTGACAGAATTCTTCTTACATCGGCTATTCTTGGAATGGCAACTGTAGCCATTTTGAGATACCTCGCATTTACGTTTCTCGCACCACAGACTATAAGTAATACGCTACTCCATACGTTTATTCATCCAATACTTAGCCTGGTAGCATTTACTTGGCTGAAGTTTGGAAATGATCCGATTCGCATTTTTTTGGCATTCTGTATAATTTCAGTTGCTTTAATGATTGGGATGTATCTCTACCTCAAGAAAGTTAGTAATTCTGTAAAAGAGATTGTTGGAGTTCAAGGAGATACCCTCTTTAGTGCATTTATTAAGGATTGGTTTGGAGGAAAAAGTGATGACTTAGAGGCACTCCTTGAAGATATAGGGGAAGTAACAAGTCTTCCAATCAATATACTTCTCTTTCGTCAAGAAAAAAAGCTAAAGTCTATATTTATTATCCCTTCCTTCCATCCTGGCCCATTTAAAGATGTTGGAAGTAGTATTTTACCGTTCTATTTATGTAAAAAATTGAAAGAACACTTCAATTGTGAAGTGTTAGTATTTCATGGCCCTTCAACGCACGCGCTGAACCTTGTAAGTCAAAGAGAAAATGAAAAAGCGCTATCACAAATACAGAATCTTCTCACGAAAACTATTTCGTTCGAATCGTCAGCGACCCCATTTGTAAGAATAATAGGTGAAGAATTCCAGATAGGCTGCCAGAAATTCAATGAGAAAATTATTTTGATAGCAACAAGGTCTCCTAAAACAATGGAGGACATTTCGCTTGAAGTTAGTTTATCTTTAATTGATGCTATAAAAAGTCGCTTCGGAACAGAGATAACTGTAATTGATGGCCATAATTGCTTGGGTGAAGATTCTCCCTTTATTGTCCCAGGATCCAAACTTGCCAGTCAATTACTGATAGACGGAGAAAAAGCAATAGAAGAAATACAAGAAAAAAAGAGTTCTGAACTGAAAATAGGAACTCATCGTTTATATCCTGACATTAAGAAAGAAGAAGGAATGGGAGAGTGTGGAATTGCAGTATCGCTTGTAGAAGTCGCTGGACAAAGGACCGCTTATGTTCTTTTCGATAGTAATAATATGATAACTGATCTCAGAGAAAAAATCATTCAAAACATACAAGAAGTGGACGAAATAGAGGTAATGACATCGGATACACACACTGTGAATGCATTAGGTCCAAGTAGGAGTGGCTATCATCCTATTGGAGAAGTAACTGATCATCAAAAAATTATCTCATATGTTCAGGAGGGCATTTCGCAAGCGAGCAAGAATATAGAAGAAGTCGAAGTAGGAGTCATTATAGGGAATTTAGAAAATGTAAAGGTAATTGGCGACAGAGGGTTTGAAAATCTTTTAGAAGGAGTTGCGAGAGCGGCTCATACTGCTAAAACGACTTTTCCGATCATTTTCGTAGTGCTCTATCTGTTTTCTATAATTTTTCTCATTTTCTTCTTCTAACAAAAAAAAGCGCGTACCAGTTGGAAAAGAAACATTATTAGGATAAAATTAATGAGAGTAGTGCCATTCTAACCAATAAACCGTAAGAACTTTGTTTAAAGTATCTTGCATGTTTTGTTGAGTCAACATCTGTTGAGATTTCGCCTACTCGTGGCAGTGGGTGGAGTACGATTAGATCGTCTTTTGCAGATTTTAAGGTACGTCGATTTATGCGGAAATAACCTTTAACCTTTTCGTATTCTGAAGGATCTGGGAATCTCTCTTCTTGTATTCGTGTTACATATAATACATCAAGATCTGATATTACCTCGTCGAGATCTGATACCTCCCGAATGGATTTTCCTTCTTCGCTTAAATCTTCTAAGACATCTCGGCGCATTCTCAGCTGTTCTGGTGCTACAAATACCAATTGCACATCATAATTTGCTAAACCATACGCAAGTGATTTCACGGTTCTTCCGTATTTTAAATCCCCCAATATACCAACCGTAAGTCCATCAATCGTATTTTTTTCCCTGAGAATCGCAAATAGATCCAGCATAGCTTGTGTGGGATGACCAAGTGTTCCAGAACCGGCATTGATGATCGGTACGTTTGAATATTCAGCTGCCAGCGTCACGCTACCTTCAATAGTATGCCTGATCACGATTGCATCTGCATAAGATTCGATGACACGGATGGTGTCAACAAGGGTTTCTCCTTTCGCCCTTGAACTCATCTTCGGGTCATCAAAGCCTAATACCTTTCCACCAAGGCGATACATCGCAGAAACGAACGACAACCTAGTTCTAGTTGATGGTTCAAAAAAAAGATTTGCTAGAATTTTGTTTTTGAGCATATCACTTCCTGTTTTGACAAACTTTTCCATATCACTTGCTATTTTGAAAATATGTTCAAGTTCGTCTCGTGAAAAGTCCTGAATGGACATAATATTGCGCCCTGAAAAATCCATATCTTTTCGCCTCTTCAAAAATATGTGATTCCAAATGATCTTTGTTATTATTCTGATAGTTTAATCTTTTTATTTTTAATTTCCTAGATTTTCAAATTCATATTCTTCGTAATCTGCTATATATTTTTAATTTGAAAAAGAGATGCGTGAACTACCCCACCCTGACGGATGGGACTTCCCGCCGATTAAGTTAAGAGCAATCAAATCATTAGAAAAAAACTCTGAATTAGTAAAACATTTTAAAGAATTAATTCGAACATTAATCAGTTTATAGAAACTGATAACTTGGGGGACTTTCCATAGAAGACGAATTAAGAGTTAGAAAAATACGCAATGGAACTGTAATAGATCATATCCGAGCTGGAAATGCCTTAACTGTTCTAAAGATTTTAGGGATATCCGGAGGAGAGGGTAACACCATATCAATTGCTATAAATGTACCAAGTGGAAAAGCTGGTCGAAAAGACATTGTAAAAATTGAAGATCGTGAATTAGAGCCACAGGAAGTTGATATTATTGCGTTAATCGCTCCTAATGCAACAATTAACATCATCCGAGACTTTAAAGTTGTAGAAAAAAATAGAGTGAAACTTCCTACGACCGTTAAAGGTTATCCACGTTGTATTAATCCCAACTGTGTCACCGCAGCTATTCCGAAGGAACCCGTGGAACCACATTTTATACTTAGAAGCAAGGAACCACTTCGCATACGCTGCCATTACTGCCATACCGTTATGGACAAGGATGACATCATCAAAAACCTTTAATCCATAACGTCAATAGATATCATGCATTATTTGATTATGTACTCTAGGTGAGATTAAATGTTCACATATGTAGTCTGTGTTGTCGGTCCAAAGAGAAACGTCGGTAAAACAACTGTAGTAGAAGGATTGGTTAAAAAAATAACAGAAAAGGGCTTTCGTATTGGAACAGTTAAACATATACATGGTACCTTTGATACCCCAAAAAAAGATACTTGGAAACATATTAAAGCTGGGGCAACTGCTACGGGTGTAATAACCGATTCTGAGCTACTTACTATTTGGAATTCATCAGAACTTCCTATAATTCCAGAAACCATATTAGACAAACTTCCAAAGAATTTAGATTATGTTATAGTTGAGGGATTCCGCCATTCGGAGTATCCGAAAATTATAGTTGCTGACGTTGCTGAAGATTTAGAAAGTATTAATCTAAGTAACACTGTCGCCATATCTGGAAGGATAGTTGAAAAGCCGGAGGAACTCAAGAAATTAGATCTTGATGCCCCAGTAGTTAAGATAAATGAAAGTGAAAAATTAGTAAATCTTCTTGAATCCCGTGCACAGACTATTTTTGTCAATCAGTTACCAGGCATAGACTGTAAATCTTGTGGTTATAATACTTGTGCAGATTTTGCTGAAGCTGTCCGTGCAGGTGAGGCAGACGTTAGACAATGTATAACAATGTTCACCAAAGTGGACTTGGCAATAGATGGAAAGACCATTGTGATGAAAGGGTTTGTTCAAGATTTGTTCAAAGCAGTAGTTATGGGAGTTGTTAAGGAATTAAAAGAAGTTCCCGAAAAAAGTCGAGAGATTAGTCTTCAAATTCGACTTGATTGAATTGCCTCGCTTGGTGTTTCTTAGTGGCTCGCTATGCACTTAGGGTCTTTTATATTGGTACGAATTACTTCGGATTTCAGCGGCAGACGACGAAGTTCAAAACAATTGAAGGCTGCCTTTTTAATGCATTTCAAGAGACGGAACTTATTGATGACTCCCGAACATTTCGGTATGGGGCTGCTGGGAGAACTGACAGAGGAGTTCATGCTTTAGGGCAGCTAATTGCCTTTTCGACTTCTAGACAAACAATATTAGGCCAATTGAATGCACATTTACCTGAAGATATACGCTGTTGGGCGATTGCACATGTCCCAGAGGAGTTTAATCCTAGATTTGATGCACTTTCTAAGCATTACATGTATTTCTTGCCTTATGAGGAGGCTCTAAATTTAGAAGAAATGAGAAATGCAGCAGACTACCTAATCGGTACTCATAATTTTAAAAACCTTTCAAAAGTCAATCACCATGTTAATCCGATAAGAGAATTAACTCTACTAAAATTCAAAAAGGTAAATGAGGTTCTTCATTTTGAGTTCATAGGAAAGAGTTTCCTTTGGCAACAGATACGCAAGATTGTTACTGTATTAACCTTAGTTGGTAGAAGTTTAATGACCTTGAATGAATTCAAAAAACTTCTAGATCCGAGTAGTAGTCCTAAAAAGGGAATCCCTCCAGCACCTGCCTGGGGATTATTACTTTATAATGTTCAATATTCGGAACTTAATTTCACAAATGATTACAAGATTATTAACGAAATTACCTCTCACTTGAAAGATGAAGTCTCTCGATTATCGTGCTTGAAAAAAGTCTTTAATGAAATTTGCAAGGGTATCTATTAATTTCTACAACCTTTAACATCTCTATGAGCCCATAAGTTATGGTTTCAATCGTTCCATAACGATTGCGGGACACACTCTCTCTACTCCTTTAAGAGTGCTTATTTCTTCAAGATATTCAGATAATTTTTTTTCTTTTGCCCAAATTTCGCATATTATATGATGATCTCCTGTACTAAGTTGTACGGAGCGTATTTCTTTAAATGCTGTTAACTTTTCTGCAACTTTGAGTAGCTTGGCAGAATCTGTATCGATTCCGACAATAGCGACTGTATAACCCATAGCAACAGGATCCAACTGCACAGAAAAACTCGAAATGATTCCATTCTGTATCATTTCCTTGATTCTTTTTCTTACGGTTGATTCCGCAACACCGATTTTTTCTGCTATGGCAGTATTTTTTTGCCGAGCATCTTTTTGTAATTGTTCAATAATTTTCTGATTAATGTCATCAAGCATTTGATGTCCTCGGAAATATTATATTATACTTCATTCGTGGTGTTCTACATCTTGTATTTATACGAATCGTCAGAATATCATGCATTAACGGAAATCGATATAAAAGTATGAACATATATTATTGCAAGGCGATATATAACGAATATCGTGAGATTAAAAACGAATAACGCAAAAAGTTTTTCTAAATGCGAGAGACTTTGCACTTTTGGTCTTATTCAGGTTTGATTTAAAGGAGGTCTTTTCCTGATCTCTGCTGAAGAAGCAATACGAGCTCTGGGAAATAATATTTGCGCAAAGGTGTTATATCGACTCTACAAACATGGATCCACGGATATCGATACCATTATGAAAACTGTAGATTACGCTCCTCGATACCGAAGCAAATTTTTGTCAAGATATCTTTTAAGACTTCAAGGACGAGATTTGGTCGAAATAACAGGCGATTCATGTGTACCGACACCAGTAGGCGTTTTAGCAGTAGATTTTTTAGGTAAATTAAAAATTTCGGAAGTCAATGGTAAAATACAGTGCATTAAAGCTCTTCAAGAACCAAAAACTAACAAACAGTTGCAAAAAATCTTAGATGTTTCACGTACATTTGCATCTATATTGTTACGACAACTGAAAGAAGCAGGAATAGTACAAACTGAAAGAATAAGATACAAAATTAGAGAGATCACAACAGCAGCGGAATTAGAAAAACTACCTACATACTATTCGGAAATTATAAAAGCCCTTAATAAAGGAAATCCAGAAAGATTCAAACTGACATCCGAAGAAATCGCCGACATAACTGGTTTAGCCGAAAAAAGCGTTCAAGCTCGCCTCTCAGAACTTTCTAGACGTGGCGTCATAGTAAAGGCAGGACCAAACCCTTTACCGGAAGCTTTTTTTGTCCTCTATTATCAGCTTACAGGGAAAGGCGAAAGGATATTGAAAACCTTAGATAAATTTGAACGTCTTACGCGATTTGTTCAAATAATTGAAAACTCCTCAGTAGGCGAAAATATAGCAGTATCAGAAGAAGAACTTTGGAAATATATCTCCAACCAAGTAGGCTTTCCAGCAAATACTTTTGAGGTCAGATCCGTAATTAATATACTAAAACGGTTAATGCGTTTGAAAGGAGATACAATTGAGGGATACTACAAAAAGGATAAAAAGGCTCACTCACGAAAATCCGATTGGCATACTGACCGATTTGCATCAACTTTGAGTGAGCAAGGATAATGCATCTAGTAATCTTTTGATTTCTTCTTCAGTATTATAAAAGTTACAAGAAATTCGCAGTCCTCCTGCACGCGAGGAAATTATGATATGTTGTTCTTGAAGTTTTGTTATTATTTCCTCTGGATCGATATCTGAATTTTCTATCTTCACTTTGATAATACCGCTTCTGTGTTCTGGCGTAAGGGAAGAAATTACTTTTAACTCTCTTATTTCTTCTATACCTGCTAAAAGATAATCCATCAAAACGCGAATTCGGTTTTCAATATTATGAATACCTATTTTTTCAAGCAATGCTATTGCCACTCGCATTCCAGCTATTCCTGGGAAATTTAATTGACCATGCTCAAATCGGCGAGCACTCTTTGAGGGACTTATTTCTCGAAAATGAAACTCATGTTCCAACTCATCACTACGATAACCTACAAAGGTTGGATCAATTTCTTCAAGCAATTCTCGCTTTAAAAACAGAAACCCTGTAGCAACTGGTGATAAAAGCCACTTGTATCCACTGCTGGTGTAGAAATCAACGTCTATTTGCTTCACATCTACAGGTATTTGACCAACACCCTGAACGCCATCTATTATTATATATGCATTATTCTCGTGAGCCAGGTGGGATAGGCGCTTCAAATCTATTTTGAATCCGTTGCTAAATTGTACGTGGCTAATTGCAACTACTTTTGTATTTCTATCGATTTTGTCTTCAAAATCCTCCAAAAATAGAGCTTCATTCCGATTACGGACAATCCTTAATTCAAGTCCATGTTTTTTTGCTTGGATTTGCCAAGGAAACGCAACAGAAGGGAATTCTAAGTCATTTGTCACGATATTATCGTTTTTATTCCACTTTAATCCATTTGCAATAATGGATAAGCCTTCGGAGGTATTCGGGACGAAGGCAATTTCTTCTGGCGTTGCATTAATAAGTCCTGCAATTGCATTTCGGGTTTTTTCCGCTTCTTCCTCCCAATCCATCCAGTGGAGACCTCCACTGTCGCCTTTCTCTTGAGTTACCTCATAAACTGCGTTAATTACGCTTTGTGGGAGGGGTGCTACAGCTGCATGGTTTAGGTATGTATAATGCTTTGTAACCGGAAATTGAGCTCTAAGTTCATCTATATTCATTATATTCACCCTATTCTTTCAGTTCAAAAAATACCATTTTATTGTCTAAATTGGCAAGATGTGTGACATCCTCCCCACCCTTTTGGATGGGGCTTCCAGCTTTCCATTGTAGTTCTCGCTCCCTCACGGGGGGCGACGCTTCGCCACCTTCACTACAGTTATGGGCTTACGGAAGCTTACCAGGTTGCACACGCTGCTCACCCTTATCCTGCCCCTTGATTATTTGCTTGCAGAAGGCTATTAATCTGTTACCTGCCTGGCTGGCAGGTTAGCAAACTGCACACCAGAAGGGGACTCTCTTGCCACGCTGGATAAGACCTCATGCACGGGCTTCCTCACGTTTAGCCCTGTCACCTGCTGACTGGTCGCTTACAGGAGGATATACCTCCACCCAGTCGGGCATTACGGGTACACTCGCGGTACCACGTATAGGTTTCCACGAAACTATAAAAAGCCATCGGCTTTCATCCCCCTCCTTTCGGAAGGGGACTTCTCGCCGATAGAGTTTAAAAGAATATCATAATAGAGAAAAATAAATTCTAAAAAGGTGATTAGACATGCCGATTTTACAAATTACCCTCTTCGAGCGCCCATTGGAAAAAAAACGCAAATTAGTTGAAATGGTCACACAAGCGGTTGTAGACGCACTTGATTGTCCAAAAGACGCTGTACGTATTATAATCAATGATATGCCTAAAGAAAATTATTCGATTGCAGGCCAGCTTTATATAGACAAATAACGAAGATTTTCTCGTCAGGCTATGCTATTTTTTATATTCCTTTTTTTGTTGATAGTGAACTACCTCACGCTGAAGCTGTGTTGCTTTCTGGCTTAGTCATAGTAAAAGAATTTGAATATTGACAAAAAAGAGATACTGGAAGCAGAGAATAGAATTATTGTACCAAATCGTATTCTGTTAGTTTGTTTTTACATTTTGGACAAAATCCTTTTATTTTAACCCATTCTTGTAGATGATCCTTGTGCGCAACGCCTGAGCAATGGGGACATTTGGCAATCTCACTTCCAGGTGCCATAGGTAATAGACAAACCATGCATTTTTCACGTTCAGATCCACAGCTGGGACAAAATGGTGCATCACTAGAGTATGGAGCTCCACAAGAAGAACATGCGACTTCTTCTGTTGTGGGAGGTATTATCTCACCTTCATCTTCGCCTTCGCTTATTCCCGCGGCAGAAAGTTTATTGTTGATTTGAATCCATTCGGACCTGTACTTTGTGTAAGCATCCATGTAAGCTGCAGGTGATAGTAACCCTGAACTCAATTGAGTTTCAATTTTTCTTAGCCCTTCTTCTAGGACTTCTCTTCGTCCTAATAGTTCGTCATAATTCATTCTGTCAATTTGTGATGAACTCATAGATGGAATTGTAGTATCTTCATACCGAGGTTTCCTTCTACTAACAATAATACCCATTACTATTACTATGAGAATAAGAACAATCAATCCAGGCAAGAATCGACTTATGCCTCCAAATGTTAGATTACCTCCTGTTTGAGTATTTCCTTCACTGGGATCAGCAGGGCTTGGGCTTTCTCCTACAGTAAAAACATTTAGATTAGCGTTTATAGATGGCTTTTCATCAGTTAGTTTTTTACTACCATCACGATAAACATCATGTCTAAATTCTACATTAAATGTTGCATTACCTGAGTACTCATCAGAAATTGATTTCACATTAAAATCAAATTCGTAAGAATCACCTACTGCACTTAGTAGCACATCTAAGTCTTCTTCACCTGAAATAATGCCTTCATCAGTATTAATTTCCCATGAATATCTTTTTAATTTTATTTCAACATTTGAAGTTGTGTCAAGACTCTGAACAGTGAATCTTGCTGTATATGTTTCCTTTCGGTTTTCGATAGTTGGAAATCCTGTTAAACTAACTCGTATGGTGGTAAGAAAGCCATTTGAGTCGGAATAATCATAGTATTCGCTCTGAGTTTCAGTTTGTCTTTGAGCGACAGCCGGGGATATATAAAGGAACAAAATTATAAATGAAACAGTTACCAATAGAATTTTCTTCCATTTATACATAAATTTCGCCTCTTAAAGCGAGTTTTATTTGCCATAACGATAATCTGAGGGCGTTAAAACTCGTAGTTTACAACTCTTAAAACCCTTATTTGTATTTTATGGATATTTTTTTAACAAAAAGGAAAGTCAATTTTCATTATTGCGGGTAATTTAAGTTTTTTCTGTTTATTTAACGGTGATAAATGCGTTTTAAAGTCGCTTCTTTATTTTATAACAAAGGAAATGGAATTTTACATATCATCTTAATTTAAGAAGGATATCGAAGTACTCATTAGTTGAAGGGGCAAACTGAAATCCTTAATAATTAGTATGCATTTTTTATAGTCAGTGAAAAGAGTATATCTAGGTGAATTGTGGTATTTTCTTATTATAGTGGAAAGATTATTATAAACAGTAGATTATACGCACGATTACCTTCTGATTAAAGATGAAAGATGACGGACAATCTCAAAGTCACGTGTCAATTATGGAGGCGTGGATATGAAAAATGACCTCAAAGTAACATGTCCAAAGTGTTCTAAAACTGAAACCATCGAGATTTCAGATGACGAATTTTCAAATTTACCTCCAGGTATGTTCATTTTAAGTAAGACAATTGTACATGATGATCATATTCTGACGATAGATGTTGATCCTGATCATAACATAAGGAGAGCATACACAAGTCAAATAGATAAGGTATCCACTACTACCACCTCCATAACCGAAGAGGTTCCATCTTCAGAACTCTTCACAATTGAAACACGAATTCCATTTTTAATTGAAAAATTCCCATATTTAGAACAAAAAGAACAAAAGTATACGGAAGTAGATCTTAACACTGAGCTTGCAACGATATTCATTCTATGTGAAGACGATAGAAAGAAAAGAGAAACTCTTGAATCTCTTTTAGTATTTCATGTTCCAATATGGGTATTACCTTATAGGACTGGCGCGTTGCTGGTGGACACGTTCACAGTCCCAACAACCGTAACGACCACAACTTCACTTATTTTAACTGATTTTGAAAGTATGTTATCGGTTTCCGAAACTTCAGACTACCTTAGTGCATTTACACGTGTTGAAAATTTCTTAGCAGATCTGAGTGCTGAGAAACATCTTGTATATACCCTTAGCACTCTCAAGTATTTGGAGGATATTACAGAACTTTACTGGCTTAGTAAACCACGTTCAATACCACAATTTACAGAGTTACCATTCGAACTCTCAAAAGATGAACTATCTCAGGTCACTGTAACCTTTGATGAGGCCTTTCATACAATTGAGGAAAATATGAAGACTTTACCCACTATCCAAGCGCTCATTTCGAGAAAAAGAAGCGAATTCACAAATAAAATTGAGCAAGAGATCGAAAAACTGAACAATAAGTACGGTGCTATACTTCAGAGGACAAAAGAAAACACAGACATGAAAATTGGTGCTAAGAAGCAGGAATGGGATGAAAAAATTATAGAAGTTAGATCAAGCACGACCCGTCATTTAGATGAAACTAGAATTGAATATAAAGAAACCATCAGGCGATTAAGAGAGGATACTGACAGACAAATTACTGTCGTTTTGGAACAAAAAGAAAAAAAGATCGCTGATACAAATACTGCAAGGAATCTAAATGCAAATAATTTCCTAAAAACTAGTATTGGCAGTACGTTAGAGACTTTATTAAACCGCTTTAGCGATATGACCAGTTCAGTTCAGGGACAACTCGATGATATAAAAACTAAAAACTTTCAATTTGCCGACGTAAAGGACATCCTCGAAATTCAGATAAGTGGTCTCGCTAATTCAATGGAGTCTCATATGAAAGATGCTAGCAGAAACGAGATAAAAGAATTAAAATCCCGCATAAAGGAAGGCAATAAAGAATTATCTTCTATTGAGAATGACGCCCAATCGAAGATAAACGCAATCGAACACGAGGCAAAAAATAAGATAAATGATTTGAATGAAAATGTTGAGCGTGTAACAAAGGAACAAAATGAAAATATAGAACGTCTAATGAAAGAACAAAGAGAAGTTATAGAAAAAACAGAAGTCGATAGAAACAAGACAATAACAAAACTGATGAGCGAACAACAAAAACAACTCTCTGAGATAGAGACTGAAAGAGATAGCCTAATTGTCGAGTTGGTCGATATTACAAAAAAGATTGCAGAGAAATCTAATCAACTTATCGAGTTTATTAACAGCAAAAAAGAACGTCTTCTTGAAGAAGAAGAACAATTTAAGAAATTTGTTCTCTCTAATCTTTTAAAATTTAAACAGGCACAGAAGGTTGACGTTCCAATTTATCTTGCACAATTCTTAGATCCTACTCAGGATACATCACGCCTTCTGGTCTATCCACCTATGCAGTTTATTTCAATGGCCACCGGAACCTCTGAAAAGTTAATCAACAAAAACTTGAAAGTTTATGCAACGGATTCTTTTCATGCTCTGAAAGAGAAATTTGAAAAATTAATCGTTTCAAAGAAACAATTAAACGAGTTTACAAAAAAAGCGGTAAGCACGCAGAACTTGCTTTCAAAAGAAGAATTTGTACCAGAATTAAAAAAAGGTCTAGAGGCATTACACCAAAACGGTCGTATTAAAGATAAAGATCTAAGAAAAGTTACTGAAATTGCCGAAAATCTAACTGGAGAACACGCATAGAAAATCTGTGGCGTTCACTTATTTCTCTTTTTTAAACGAGAACATATTAATTTCTTTTCTATGTTTGCCCTATTTTTAATATGTCACTGTCGTAATCCTTTTATTCCTGATTTTCCCGGTAGATAACTGGTAAGTCAATCAAAAAAAAAGAAATTTTCTTTATACAAAGTGTAGAGGCTTAGAAGAGTATTTGGAGGCAAGATTCATGACTAAAAGAGCTGGAATGCAAAGAATTCTGGCGAGACGCCCGACAAATTATGTTTGTAAGAAGTGTGGCCAACAAGCGATTGAAGAGGTAGAAACCAAAAAATCAACTTTTTACCAATGTTCTCATTGCACTGAAGTGTATAACGAGGCAGAAGAACTTGAATGAACAATTCCAATAATATTGTTTGATTTGTCTCAATTGGAAAACCATTTCTCAAAGTATTGAACTCATTGCTATCACATACACTTCTTGAAACAAAAACACCTATTAAATCCATGATTATGGAATATTCGGAATTACGGAGGTAAAACTCTTGAGAATCTACGTCCTTCACAGTTATGGAGAATACGTAAATCGTTTCGTAGAAAACCTAGCAACTCATTCACCTTCTCTAGCAGCATCTATTATTGGCATAGAAGAATTATCAAAAGATCTGCCTTCATTTATAGAAGACGCCTCTCCATATCTCCCTGATATGCCTAATTCAGACCTTTTAATTGTCATAGGTGTTCATCAAGATATTCTTGCGTCTTTACCGCAAATTGTAGAAAAAATAGGTGCAACAGCGGTTATAGTCCCTCTAGAAGATCCAACTTGGTGTCCGCTTGGTCTGCAGAAACAAATAGAACAAGGCTTACAACAGATGAATGTTGAATATACTTTCCCAAAGCCTTTTTGTAGTTTGAAGCCAAATGATGCTACACCAACAATTAATGAATTTATAGAGCTTTCCAAGATGGGCATGCCCCTTGTAGAAGTAGATATCGATAATGAATTTTTTACAGAGGATTGCAGAGTTCTTCGAAGTGCTCCTTGTGGGTCAACATACCACGTGATAGACAATCTAAAAGCAAAACATATTTCTGATGTTGAAATGGAAATTTCCAAGTATCATCATGCGTATCCATGTACAGCTAGTATGGCAATCGATAATGTTCTTGGAGATACTATACTCCATAAAGCAGGCTATATGATAAAAGCAGCCGTAAAAAACGCCATTCATCAAGTTAAAAAGTCTTGATGAGCCTTTTTCTTCTGCAAGGCTTTTTTGTGTCATTATGTAATTATATTCATTATTACAAAACTCATCTTATTTTATTTAAAAATCGGGAAAAAACGTAAGACCAACCACCTTCTCTGACTAAATCTCCGATTCTTCTTGATATTTGAGATAATCGGGAGAATTTATCGTGCATTTTCTGTCCAACTTTTTCAAACTGAAATTCAAGCCTATACAGCCTGTACACGTCTGCGGGGATGAACGAAAAGGGTATTGGCGTTATGTTGTCTCCAAGAAGTTTTATATTGTCAATATTACCAAGTCGGTTTCTGGCTGCAAATTGGAGATGAGGAACAGAATATGGATTAAAGCCCATTATTTTCGCTGCAACTGAATCCGTTGCAACTGGATCTTTTCCACAAATAATGAGATTTGTTTTCTTGGGTGTGCCTTTCGTTGGGCCAAGTCCTTCCATTCCCACAATTCCATCAATCAAACATACATCAGGTTTTATAATTCTGTTTAACTCTGTTAGGGTTGCTGACATGTAAGGGTGATATCCTGATTTGATTTTTGAAGGAAGACAGCCGAATTGATTTTTTAAGACACAAGAGATCTTTTCCTCAGCATGAGTTTTGAGTTTGGCTATTGAGATGAAGTAATCGCAGAGAATAAGACTTTTTGGAATTCTCAATTTTCTCGGTATGTTATTAACTTCCATAGCGAAGGTTTCGTCTTTACTAAGATTTATACAGGTGATATCATACTTCTCCTCTAAATCTCTATATCCATTTCGGTTAAAAACTTCCTCTGCAGTTCTGTGATGGGTATCTGATTCAACTATGCGTATATTGGTTATGCCTCTGGTATGTAGATGCTTGATAACATCTTCAACAAGTGTGGTGTCAGTCGTCGCACCTGTTTCAGATGCCATGGCTCGACATAAGTTCGGTTTAATAACGACTTTTACCTCATCGCCATCCTCGAACTTGTCGAAATATCTGAAACATTTTTCCATCACTTGTGCTCGACTTCTATTTTTCAAACTAAATGTTGAGACAACTGACTGTTTCATCTTTGTCATCCACTACATTCTGGGATTCGGATGACTTATATGCTTTGAGATATATCACGAATTGGGATAACGATAGAAGTTATGTGGCGATCAAATGGGAAAGATAGGTGTCGGTGTGATTGGCTGTGGCGCAATCGCAAATAGGGCTCACTTGCCAACTTACAGATCTCTTCCAGATACTCAGTTGATTGCGGTATCGGATATTGATGAAAAAAAAGTAAAGCAGATAGCACAACAATTTAATGCGAAACCATACACGGATTATAACCTTTTGCTGGAGCGGGACGATATTGATGCCGTCAGTATATGTACACCACCTTCTTTTCATGCAGAGATAGCTGCTAAAGCGGCTGAACGGAATATCCATATCCTTTGTGAAAAGCCCATCTCAATAACATTAGATGATGCAAACCAAATGATTCAAGTCGTGAAAAAAAACAATAAGATCCTTATGATAGGGCACCATCTCCGCTTTCAAGATAATTTAATTAAATTAAAAGAACATGTCGACGATAAGAGCCTTGGAGAAATAGTAATGGTTAAAAGCCACTGGCTAGGTAAAAGTGCACTATTTGGTGGTTGGAAAACCCAATCAGACTATTATAAAGAAAGGCAACTTGGTGGAGATGTGTTACTTAACTATGGAACTCATGTCACTGACTTGGTACAATGGTTAAGTGGTGACGTTGATGAAGTTTTCGCAAATACTGGTATATATGGCGCTAAGCCAGACATTCAAGTTCACGACAGGGCTAATATTCTCCTTAAATTTGAAAATGGGGTCATAGGTGACCTTTCATTCGGTTACTTTCCCTATGAGGAGCATTGGATTGAAGTTATTGGTAAAAGAGGGCGCATTATATGTGATCTATTTAAGAACACTATGGATGTCCGCTATGGATCAAGATCTGTTAAAACAAACTTCAAACAAATGAAGAACGGCTGGATCAGAGAAATTGAGCATTTCGTTGAATGTA
The DNA here is from genome assembly GCF_019058535.1 of Candidatus Borrarchaeum sp. Lineage (NCBI taxonomy): Archaea > Promethearchaeati > Candidatus Borrarchaeota > Candidatus Borrarchaeia > Candidatus Borrarchaeales > Candidatus Borrarchaeaceae > Candidatus Borrarchaeum > Candidatus Borrarchaeum sp. Next base: position 5,338 of record NZ_JAHPYX010000234.1, on the reverse strand, counting down.
TACAAAAAAACAAGCAACCACAAGTAACTGGTGAAGATGGAAAAAAGGCGTTGGAGATGGTGCTTGCAGCCTATGAATCACAGGAAACAAGAAAACCGGTAAAACTCCCGCTTTGATTTATTACGCTTTATTTTAGTTAAGTTATATACCCACACCAATCCAAAATGGCTAGTGCGATCACCTTCGTGGCGGCAATAAGTTTATCGAGTTCAATATACTCGTTTGGGAAGTGTATGACTCTCATGTCGCCCGGTCCAAAAATGACTACTGGTGTATCTCCGTGGTGAACTAAAAGACCGCCATCTGCACCCCAAGGCGTACCTGCAAGTTCAGGTTCTTGATTAAAGACTTTTGAATAAGAATTGATAACTATTTTGACAAATGGGTGGTCAAGAGGTAGTTCTGTAGGTATCCACGTCCCACCAAAAAATTCCACTTTCGGTGGATGGTCAACTAACCACGAGTCAAGTTCTGCAAATTTTTGTACATAATCTTTAACTTGTGTTCTTACAGATTCTATACTCTCCCCAGGCGCCACTCCGATACGACATTGGATTGTTGCTTCTTCTGGGACTGAGGACGGCCATACGCCTGAGTTCAAAATCCCGATATTTAGTGGGAGTGGTATTTCGTATCTCTGATAGAGTGGATGTTTGAGTTTCGCGTTTCGGAACTTCTCTAGATCCCAAAGTGCATTACATATTTTAAACGCTTTCTCAACAGCAGATATCCCTTCATAACGTAATCCTGCGTGAGCCGATTTTCCTTGCACGTGCACTTTAAACCACATCGAGCCTCCTTGAGCAGGGCATACCATCGGCACACCACCTTCTTCTACTACTGTAGGCTCCGTTATAAGTGCAGCATCAGCTTTGTATCCCCTTACTACGCAAGCCAGCGTACCTACGCCTCCCGCTTCTTCCTCAATGACGCTTTCTATGATTACATCACCTTTCAGTTGAACTCCTGCTTTTTTAATGCAATCCACAGCCATTGTCATCGCTGCGACTCCACCCTTCATATCCGAGCTGCCACGCCCATACATCCGATTGCCTACAATGGCTGCCGACCACGGAGCTTGTTCCCAAAGGCTTTCATCGTAGGGACTAACAACATCCATATGACCATTTAATATGAGCGATCTACCTCCTCCTGTGCCCTTTAATACTCCCACCACATTCGGGCGATTTTCAAATGTAGTATTTGGAGATGCGAATCCAGGATGCGTCTTCAGTTCATCGTAATCCGGAACCCATTTATCAACCGTGAGCCCCATTTCCTCAAATTTCTTTGCCATGAATTCTTGGACTGCCTTCTCGTCTCCAACAACACTAGGGATCTGTACCATGTTTCTTAATAAATCGATTATATTTTCTTTTTCTTCATTAATCTTAACAAGAATCTTTTGTTTAACATCAGGTAACTCTGTCAATAGATTTCCTCCATCTTTAGATGTCAAAAATTAATAATATGTTTCAAATTGATTGTATCTTGTTAATTTGTTTTTCTTTTTAAAGTTTAAAATATTTAAAACTTCTTTTCTTTATTAAATATCTGTGCTTTTTTTAAAGATCGAAATAGAAGCAGTATTTGAGTATTTTTTAACCGTATTTTTAAATTTCCTCAGAAAAGAAAAAATAGAAGGTGCAGAGCAGTTTGACTGAATAGTTTTCACTTATCTCTCCGTGGCAAGTTTACCGCCAATGCCCCAGTTTTCTTTTGGAATTTCGTATAGTATCACTCGAATATTATCCTTTGGATAGTCAAGTGCTCTGGATATCGCTTCAGTAACTTCCTCTACTACTTTACGTTTCTCATCTAAGGACCGACCTGCCCATAAGGAAATTTGTGCTAAAGGCAAAATCTATACACCACCTGTTTTTTTTCTTTAACTACTATATCCGTGCTTTTTATAAAGGATTACCACTAAAACTTATATTAGATGACGAGAATGTGACGGTTCTGATAGTCTCATCAACTAGATGATTGAACATTTCTTGCTGATCTTAGCTGCTTTTTGAGCAGCTGTATTTTTTTTGGTAATTATATGCCCTCATAAGACGAGAATGGTGCATTAAATGAAAAATGAAATCTTAATCGCTGATTCATGTGCTATAAGTAATGAATCCATTGCACTAATGAAATCTGTTACTGGCGTTCTTCAAGGAAATGCACGCAACGAGGAAGAACTGATAAAAGTATTACAGGAGGTCATCGACAAAGATTCCATAAAAGCTATAGTTAGTGACGCCGTGTCCATAACAGCAAAGGTCATGGATATGACACCTAATTTACGAGGCATTTTAGTTCATGGTGTCGGTGTTAATCACATAGATGTTGTGGCTGCTACTGAACGAAAGATCTTTGTGATAAATCAGCCAGGAGCAAATGCACGATCAGTTGCGGAATTAACTATAGCCCTTTTATTAGCCGTGACGAAAAAGATCTCACAAGCAGATTTCGACACGAGAAATGGCAACTGGAGACCTCTGAATTTTATAGGGTTAGAACTTTTTCGCAAAGTTCTAGGCGTGATTGGGCTTGGGAATATTGGCAGAATTGTAGCAGAAATAGCTAAAGGCTTTGGCATGAAGATATTGTACACAGATATCGTACGATTTGAGAACCTAGAAAAAGATTTAGGAGTCGAATATGTGGATAAAGAAACACTTCTCAGAAAAAGCGACTTTGTAACAATTCATGTTCCATTAATCCCTGCAACAAAGCATTATGTTGGTGCAAAAGAGTTTGAAATGATGAAGGAAACCGCGTATTTGATTAACGCAGCAAGAGGAGCAGTAATAGATGAAAAAGCGCTAATTAGAGCATTGCAAGATAAAAAGATCGCTGGTGCAGCAATGGATGTGTTTACGAATGAACCTGTTGAGCCTGAAAACCCCTTACTTCAGATGAAAAATGTAGTTACAACGCCGCATATTGCATTCTTAACCGATCAGGCAATCTACAATGTATCTATGGGTATTGCAAAAGAAGCGGTTCAGGTAATTAAAAATAAACGTCCTCAAAATGCCGTAAATACGTTCTAAAAGATATTTTCATCTCCACTAGATTTTGAGGCTAATATGGCAAAAGCGCCTTGATATATTCGCTGTACTCCCTAAAACGATCCAGAGAAAATTCTACATGAACTACATGATCTAAACTGAAAATCATTCTGAAATGTATCTTCAGTATAATTTTTAAAAAAGCATAGAGGTATTACTTCTTTATTCATTCAAATAATGATTTCTATTTCTTAATCTGATTATTTCCTTTAACCTTCTAAGAGGGACCTAAAATGAGCGAATGGATGACACCTAAGCGTAGGTTTCTGTCCGGCTTATTTGGCGGACGCGTAGACAGACTGCCCGTTGGAAGTGTCACAAGCGTCGTGACCATAGAATGCATGCAGGCAACAGGCATATACTTCCCTGAGGCACACTACGATGCAGAAAAAATGGCAAAACTAGCTGCTACTGCTTTTACGGAGCTTGGTTACGATTGTATTTTACCATATTTCAGTGTTTGGGTCGAAGGCGCTGCTTTCATAGAAAATGGCGATCCACTGCCTGGGGTGATGGACTGGGGGGACGCAGATCGCATGCCAGATGGCAAAAACATCAAATTCTGGGAAGAACCTGACCAAGTGACCATCCCCGATAATTTTCTCGAAAGAGAGGCACCAAGGGCTTTGCTCGATGCAATTGATATCCTACATCATGAATATGGCGACAGAGTTGCTATTGTCGGCAAGGTGATGGGTCCTTGGACCCTCGGATATCATGTTGCGAGCGTAAAAAATATTCTCATGTCAGTGCGTCTAAATCCCGACCGCTTACATGGCTTTATGGAGGTTCTAAAAGAGTTGACCGTAGAATTTGCAAAGGCACAGGTAGATGCAGGGGCAGATGTTATAATGCTAGCCGATCATGCGACTGGAGATCTCGTCTCTGGAGAAACATATCGTAAGTTCTTACTGCATGTCCATCAAGAAGTCACAAAACGCATCGGAGCCCCAATAGTTTTACATATTTGTGGTGATACGACTGATCGACTTCATCATATAGCGCAAGCTGGTTTTGATTGTTTCCATATTGATAGCAAAGTAGACCCTTTCAAGGCGAAAGAAATCGTTGGTAACCGCATCTCATTGATGGGGAACATCAATAATCCATCTACCCTTTTGTTTAAAACCCCTGGAGATGTGAAAAGAGAGGCTCGGAACGCTGTTAAAGCAGGCTTCGAGATTCTTGCCCCCGAATGTGCAATTCCAACGAGAGTGCCGAATGAGAATTTAAAAGCTATAACAGAAGTGGCTCAAGAGGATTTAAAAGAGGACACTTAGGAGGACAATTACATGGAAAAGAAAAATCCCGAATTATGTGAAAAGATAAAACAGGCGATCATTGATGTAGATCCCGAGCCTGCCAAAAAAATCGTTGAGGAAGCACTTAAATCAATGGATCCACTGGAAATTATTAACTGTATGACAGAAGGTATGGCGGAGGTAGGACGATTATATGAAGAGCGATATTATTTTGTTACGGAGTTGTTGATAGCTGGAGAGATTATGAGCCAGAATATAGACGTCATTAAACCATATCTTGCGGAAGGTGAAACTCCAACGGCACACGGTAAGATCGTGTTTGGCACAGTCAAAGACGATATTCACGATATAGGCAAAAGCATCATGATCTCTCTTTTAAAGGTAGCAGGATTTGAAGTTGTTGATCTTGGTGTAGATGTTCCTGCGTCTAAATTTATTGAAACCTTGAAGGAAACAAACGCTGATATTTTAGCAATGTCATCTCTGTTGACGTCCACAGTGGATCAAATTAAAAATGTAATCGCAGAATTAAAAAAGGAAGGACTCAGAGATCAGGTAAAAGTGATAATCGGAGGAGCTGCTATAACAGAAGATTTTGCTAAAGAAGTTGAGGTAGACGGCTATGCTGTCGATGCTACGCAAGGTGTTAATAAGTGTAAGGCACTGCTTCAATGAAATCCTTACTGAAACACTTATATGCCCACCGTTCCTTTCATAATAGACATCTATTACAGGGAATAGTGTCTATCCACCCACGATAACCGGAGTGGAGTCCCCGCTAGGACGGTTGAGCGGGATACCTGCCGCCATATAGGGTGCAGGCTTTGTGTGAACGAAACGATAGCAGGCTGTCAGCCTTCCCGCAGAATCGACAGCGTATAGAAGTGCTGGGCTGAAGGTCGTGAGTGGGTCCTGGGGCGAATTATTAAACCGCCAGGTACCATAGTGTACCATCGATTCTCATTTATATTGCAGAGGAGTTACTTTATAAACACCACGCCTCACACATAC
>NZ_JAHPYX010000233.1:0-11586 GCF_019058535.1 Candidatus Borrarchaeum sp. | reverse complement strand
GTTATAGGGCTTGTCGTAGCCACGATTCCTGCAGCGCTTTTTATTCCTGCAGATCACCCACTGGTTGCAATTCGCTGGGTTTTAGGGATTATATTCGTCTTATTTTTGAGCGGCTATGCACTTACTAGCGCATTATTTCCAACAGGCGAAGAAATTGATGGAATCGAGAAGATTGCCCTCAGTTTTGGTTTAAGCTTGGCTGTTGCTGTCTTTGACGGATTGGCGCTGAATTTTCTCTGGGCAATTCAATTGATCCCACTGCTAGTAACATTGTCCATTTTTACGCTGGTTATGTGGATTATCTATCTCTTCAGAAAGTTAGGAAAGTTCCCCATCTGATAGTTGAATTTCTCCTAAGTCTCTGTGTGTTTTAGATTTTTTCAAGAACTCACCACAACTGGGAATGGTAGATATATATCTCCTCAATCCCAGAACCAAAAGTTTTCTCTAAGACATAATTCTCAAGAATCCACTCAAATACGATTTTTACTTCTACAGCCCTAATTTCGTCATTGAAAAAATTGCGATATGTTTCCTCATTGAAACGCCATCTTACAGAGTATTGATCAAATATTATATACCTAATTTGCCTGCTTTCCAAAAATTGTGGCAGATCACTTATTCCAAATGACTCTATATTTCCTGCAGATAGTTGTGCAAGCTTATATTTATTTTCACGATCTGTTAGTAAATAATAAGCAGCATCCGGTGAAAGTATGGTTTCATCTGGAGAAGTATGTGATTTTATATAATCTGCTGCCTCAATTTGATATGGAAGACCGTGAGCATATTTCATATCTGAGTACAGAGAGACCCCATACATTAACGATCCAATAAGAGCAAATGACACCAGAAGCCATTTAATAGTACTAGCCAAAGCTATGCTTTGAGAGTTTCCTTTAACGATATTTTCATGTATATTAATTAACTTCTCAACAAAAATACCACCTAATAGGCTAATAGCGGGCATTCCTTGAATGTAATAATGATCGTAGGGAGTACTCATAACTATGATGACTAAAAATGAGATCAGAAACCATGCCACTAAGAAAAAATCGTATTGTTTTCTCCTTTCAAGTGCAAACAGGGCTCCTCCTAGCCCAACAATCCAGAGGATTACGTTTTGTAAGAAAACTTGATTAATAAAGATCTCTAGGGTCTTAAAGAGTGTAAAACCATAAGAATATGATAGTTTGTATAAAATGATATCGTAAACGGCATCAGTTAAAGCATTGACAGCCTGAAAGTAGATTATTATGGGAATTATACTTATCAGGACGCCGATAATTAGCATTCCAATTGACTGAAGTAATCTCTTCGGAGTATCTCTATTATAAAAACGATGAAGAATGATAACAACAAGCAATATTGCACCTGTCTGCCTCATAATTGCTGAGAGTCCGATGAGGCTTCCCACAAAAAGATAATGCCTATAACTATTTTTTTCATGTGCTGGAATGTAGAAATATACTGCCAGAACTATAAAAAAAATCATAAATGTCTCAGTGAATACTATTGTGCTATAATGTAAAGAAATTGGCTCGAATTCATATAAAATGGCGGAAATTAGGCCCATTAAAGGATTATTTATCTTTACTCCAATCTTAAATATAATTAGTGCTGTAAGGATGCTTAAAAACATGGATAGTATTCGTACAGCAAATATGTTTTTTCCAAAGAGAAAGAAAATGAAGGCTGCGATGAAAAATACCCCTGGAGCCTTTTCATTAAAAAGATCACGATATAGTACTCTGCCTTTAACTATCATCCATCCAAAATATAGAAAGGATCCCTCATCTCCCCTTACGGCTCTAAAAAGTGTTATACTTCTAATTATAAATCCAAATATCAAAATTGCCATTAATAGATAATGACTTTTTCTATCCAACAGATTCTGAAGCCGATTAGATAGTGAAATGGATAAAATGCCTCCAGAAAGCGGTGAGTTTTTCGGAAGTCAGTTTGCAAGACTTTTTCGCAGTGAATATATATACTTTGTGTTTTTGTATCCGTTTTAGGATATTCTAGACACATTATCTTATGTAATTTCTTGAATAAAGAGGTTTGTTCTTTTCTTGGCTACTTTTTTAGCACCCACTATTGACTCAATCTTTATTAAAATTATGTGAATTTTGTGAGAAAAAATAGTTAAAAGAGTACTTGCAAAAGGGGAAAAGAGGTTTGTCTCTTGCAAAAAGGTCAAATTCATAGAAAAGGCGAAATTACTCTAAATCAAATTATAAATGAGATTAAACAAAATCCTGACATTTACAAATCAGGAGGAATTGCTTGTTTCATTGGAATTGTCAGAGGGGTCGATGAACAAGGGGACAAAGTCACCAAACTCGCATTTGAAACCTATGAGGAGAAAGCAAACGAAGTACTACAAACGATTTGTAATGAATTGATAGAAAGAGATGGAATCATAGACGTTCATATTCATCACATCATCGATGAATTGGATGTCTCGGAAGATATCGTTTATGTCGTAATCGCTGGAGGTCATAGATTTGATCTTTGGCCAACATTACGCGATGCCGTTGAACGATTTAAAGAAGAGGCACCTATCTGGAAAAAGGAGTTTACTATTTCAGGAAGCGAATGGATTCATTAATAATAAAACTTCTGATCTCAAAACTGAAGCAAAAAATTAAATAATTAGACATTCTTTTACGATGTGTTATTCCCTTGTCTAGAGATGTTTGATTCTGCACTCCATTATTGTGCGGGGGTCAATGCGGGGGTTGGTAGTGCATAATTGCATTATCACCCATGGCCGAGCGGTCAAAGGCGATGGACGTGAAAACAGATCGTTTTCGGGTCGAAGCTCAAGATCGATTAATAATAACGCCGATGAAAGACCCATTGACGTAGGTCTTCGTGGGTTCGAATTTCCGTGGCGATAAATCGCTAGAACGAAAATCCCATCCCCCGCACTCATTATTTATCGATGTTTGCACAATTGAGATCACTGTTTTTAATCTGCTAAAAGTCTATAACTGTATGAAGTGAAGTCATATCAACGAAAGTGTCTATTCATTTCAAAATAGATTTTCAAAATACAACTACCATTAACTGGAGGTCTTTAATTTGAAGATTGGTGTAATAAGTGATACCCATGACAATTTAGATGCAATAAAGAGAGCAGTTGCTTACTTTGCTAAGGAAGTAGAGTTAATTATCCATGCTGGAGATGTTGTCGCACCTTTTTCTGCTAAGATATTCAAAGAGGCAGGTAATATTCCTGTCTATGGAGTACTGGGTAATAACGATGGAGAGTTATTAACTATTGAAGTTTTTAACAAACTGGGTGGGAATGTAAAACGTCAATTTAATTCATTCACATGGGATAACAGACGCATTGCTGTAATGCATGGTGAAATGCTAGAAGTTATCAAAGCACTTATTCTATCGAAAATGTATGATATAGTGATCAGCGGACATACGCACGATCCAAAAATTGAGAAAAAAGATGGCGTGCTTCACGTGAATCCGGGGGAAAATTGTGGGTATCTTACTGGAAAATCAACAATTGCTATTATCGACACCGCCACTTTAACTGCAGAAATTATTGAGGTCTAAATAATCTATTGGTGATGTTAATTCTTGAAAGAGAATATAAATCAGATTTTAGATTCATTTCTGTATCCCAAAGCGCTTATTGAGCGACTTATAGCCCAATATGGAGTGAAACGAACATATTCATTGCTAGATGCTTTGAAAAAACCTGTCACTCAGTATACATTACGAGTTAATACACTAAAGTGCACTGCTGACGAACTAATTGATCAATTTGCGGAAGAGGATATCGATGCTCATCAACACCCTTGTTATGATGACGTTGTCCAAATAAAACTTAGCGGTCCCAATGAACTTCCCGTTCATCCAAAAACCGTGACGGTGGATAAATTTGCAGCAGAGTCGGTCATGTTAGGTGCACATTTGTATGCTCCTGGTGCTCTGCGCTCTAAAAAAACACTTTCGGGAGATAAGGTATCTGTAGTAGATAAGTACGATCATCACGTTGGCAGCGGAATATCTAGAATGACCTCCAGAGAAATGCTTGAGGCGAAAAAAGGTATTGCAGTCGACATAACTCACTCAATGTATACTTTACCACACTTAAGAGAAACTAAGGCTTATGAGAAAGGTTTGTTCTACAGCCAAAGCCTGCCAGCAATCCTCACATCAAAAATTTTAGACCCTAGACCTGGTGAGACTATTATCGATATGAATGCTGCACCAGGGGGAAAAGTAACTCATATTGCGCAGTTGATCTTAGATGATGGAAAAATTATTGCGATAGACCGTTCAAAGCCCAAAATCAAGCGTATGCGACGCCATTGCGAACGACTAGGAATCAATTCAATTAAGGTAATTCCTGGGGATTCATGCAAACTTCAAACACTATTACCTTCGGTGGAAGCTGATAGAATTCTTATTGATCCACCCTGTAGTGCGTTAGGTGTTCGCCCAAAACTCTATGAAATCTGGCAAGTAGATGAGCTCGATGCGTTAGCTAGATATCAAAGACGATTTATCAAGGAAGCCATTAATGTGCTAAAACCTGAGGGTATTTTAGTCTATAGTACTTGCACATTGACTCAAGAAGAAAACGAGTTTAATATGAAATCTGCATATACGGAATTAGGATTAGAAATCATGTCACATGAGCCATTTGAAGGAGTCAGTGGTGAACTATCAAGTGATTTTCCGCAAACAGAAACAGAAAAACTTCAACGTTTTTATCCTGATATTCATGATACACCTGGCTTCTTCATCGGCAAGTTAAAAAAACCCTAGACAAAGAATTGAATACTAAAGAAAAAAATTTTGAAGAGCTTGTAAACTTAAGGAGTCATTCTCTTAACTACGAGAAGCTTTGAAGGCTTGTTATATTCAACACCATGCGCTACACCAGAAGGAATATGAAGTGCAGTTCCATTTTTTAGCGTAATAGTCTTATTTTCATATTTTAAAGTGCCTGATCCTTCAATGATAAAAATAATCTCTTCTTCGTCATGTGTATGTTTCTCATGACCTGCTCCAACTCCTGCCTCAAGGTAAGTAGTTGATAATTTGCTATCTCCTTTTCCAGCCACAAGAAATCGCCCTAAGAAACCTGGATACGCTATTTTCTTTGGAGGAATGTCCTCAAGATAAATATACTGGATCTTCTCTTCCAAAATTTTCACCTCGTAAGATGCACTACAGAATCATTTATTCCGTTCTTTAAATTTTCTATCATAAGGACGTCTTTTCATCTTTGTCCCACAAATCTCACAAAATATCTGTTTCCCTTTGGTATTATACATTTCAATCGATTGAAAGCAAGAAGGACAATATAACTCCCATTTGATTTCGTAACGAATTCCAGCAGTTGAATAAGCCTTGCTTTCAATTCTCAATCGTGAAGCTACGTTTTGAACTGAATAATCATCAGTAAGAATTACAACTTCGTGTCCCTTATCTTTAAATTCAAGCGCAAGTGAAAGAATCTTTATATCTGTATCCGACAATACAACAATATCACCGCTTTTTTCAGCTGCTTGTTGAATCTTATCAATTGCAGTTGCAGAAGGCCGCCCGATCTTTATTGTTTTGTTTTCTATAGCCATTTCAATTCGAAGCTTGCTTCGAGAGTCCTTAATTTCATCAATAACTTCTGCTACGGTCCATAGAGACCTATCTATGATATTTGGATCAAGACCACTGATTAAAGCTGTTGCATCTAAAATGAATACCTTTGACATAATTGATACTCCTAATAAGAGAACGCTAATTTAATCAGCGGCGATGTATCGTAGTTCCTATCTTCTCACCTTTTACTGCTCTGAGGATATTCATTGGATCGCTTCCGTTAATGATCTTTGTTGGAATACTTGATCGCAAAACTATTTTTAGAGCAACTAGATCGAACAAGGCATATTCTCCAGCTCGTGAGCCTTTTTTAATGATGAGCTCTTGAAACTCGTCATAATCTAGTTCATCAATTTTCTGTGCGGATGGATCTTTTTTTGGGTCGTCAGTGTACACTCCATCAACAGAAGTTGCATTGATAAGCATATCAGATCGCGTATATTCCGCAACCACTGCAGCAACAGCATTTGTGCTTTGACCTGGCTGTAATCCTCCCATGACAATTATTTTATCGGTTGTGAGAGCCTTTGCTAATTCAGGGATTTCTCTTGGAGGACATGGATAAGCAGTCTTTCCTAATGCAGCGATCAACAAAATCGCATTAATTCGTGAGACATGTATTCCCATCATATCAGATTGTGCTTCGGGCATATTGAACATATTAAGTACCTTAATGTAGTTTCGTGCAACCTTCCCACCACCAACAACTACACATAAATTCATACCGTCATTCTTAAGTGTTGACAATACTTGAGCATATTCAGATATTCTGTCTACATTGACGTCTCCGTTCTCCTTAAAAATAAGTGACCCGCCAATTTTCACTACAACACTTTTAACCATTTTTTACTACTCCTAGTTTCACTCTAAAATAAGCAAGTCAACTTTAAATAATGCAAAGGATTCTTAAATATCCAGATGGTTTTTCTCTTACGACAAGATACTAAATTGCATTTGCAAAATCCGTTTATCTTTAATTGATTGGCAATCTTGCATAAGATAGTAATTGTAGAGAACAATAAGCTAATTTCATAGATTAAGTGGATGCGCAAAAATGTCAAAATCAAAATCTAAGTCGCTTGAACGCTACAAAACACGAAAACTCTTAGAAGAATTGGCGGAAAAAAAAGGTTATGGTACAGAACTAATTTCACTTTATATTCCGCAGGGAAAGCAGATTAGTGATGTCTCAAATTATCTGAAGCAGGAATATGGAACTGCGACGAACATCAAATCCAAGACTACTCAAAAAAATGTCCAAAGTGCAATCGTGACAATCCAGCAGAAACTGAAAATAATCCCACAAAGTCTGATCGATGAGTACTCAATTGTGATCTTTGCTGGTGCTATTCCACAAAACGGAGGTCCAGGTACGGAAAGAATGGAAATTTATCCCATCGTACCCCCGGAACCGATCAATATTTATATGTATCGTTGTGCTAGTGAGTTTGTATTGGATCCGTTACGCGAAACATTATTGGAAAAAGACTCTTATGGACTTATTGCTATGGATAGGAGCGAAGCAATTATTGGGGAGCTTCGAGGTTCTCACTTGGAAATTCACCATCGATTAACTTCCGGAGTTCATGGCAAACATCGAGCAGGAGGTCAATCTCAGAGACGTTATGAAAGAGTTATCGAGCAACAAGTTCACGAATTTTTCGTCAGAGTGGGCGAATATGCTTCACAAATATATTTGGGTATTCCAGATTTCAAAGGCCTGTTCGTTGGAGGACCTGGACCTACTAAAGAAGATTTTGTAAATAAGGATTATCTCGATTACCGTGTTAAAGAGAAGTTATTAGGAACTTCTGACCTCTCTTATTCTGGAGAACAAGGTCTTAAGGAACTAATATCAAAAATTGAACCCAAAATTAGCGATGTTCGCTACGTTGAGGAAAAAAAACTCGTCCAACGATTCTTAAGGCATTTAGCGAAGGAAACAGGTCGCGCAATCTACGGTGAAAAAGAAGTAAGAGAATACTTAGAGCAGGGTGCAGTAGCCATCCTTCTCTTATCAGAGGCTCTGGACATCATTAGGGTAACGATATCATGCGAATCCTGTGGACATATTAGAGAAAAAACTATTCATGAGAAGGAATTGGCAGCATTAAACGATTCCCTCGCATCAGAAGAATGTCCTCAATGTTCAAGTTCGTTATTTTCGGTTAGCGAAACAAAGAAGCTCATTGAGGATCTTGCAGAGATTGCAGAGAATGTAGGGGCTAGAGTAGAAGTTATTTCAGCGGAAACAGAAGAAGGTGCTGAATTGTGGAATGCCTTTAAGGGTATAGCTGGAATTTTGAGATATACTCCAAGCTAAGCTAAATAAAACAGTCTAGTTTGTTTTATGGATGCTTTGAATAAAATTGAAGAAATAAACATTAAAAAACCTTATAAAGATTCATAAGTTTAGTAGAAGAAAACCCATAAACTGACATCTTCGGAGGGCTTGATATCGTACTATTTGCCAAAAAATTCAAGACTTTTAACCTCAAGAAATAGGTTTCTCCAACGAAATGAGACCTCCGAAATACTAAGATATGTTGATGGGGCTAATAAATCCAAGTTTACATATTTTTTGCTTTCAATCTTTTATTTTGGATTTAGAAATGATAGAAGGTGCATTCATTGGCAAAATTAAAACCAAAAATCAAAGCGAAGCGATGGAGTCCGGAAATTGAAGAAGAAATAGTGGAACTTTGGGAAAAGGAATCAACATTCGCATATGATCGCGATTCAAATAAGACATTTTTTAGTGTGGACACGCCACCGCCGTATGCTAGTGGCACCCCACACATGGGTTTCGGCGTTCATTATGCGCAGATCGATATGGTGGCTAGATATTCTCGAATGAAAAATCAAGAAGTTATATTTCCTATGGGCGTGGATCGAAATGGTCTTCCAATCGAAGTGCAAACGGAAAAGGAGTATGGTATTTCCATGCGTGAGACTCCTCGTGACAAATTCATTGACTTATGTAGACAATTGCTTGACAAGTATGAGGATCAAATAATAAATCTGGCAAAAAGACTTGGTTTAAGCTGTTTTTCGTTTGCTAAAGATCAAGTGTATCGCACAGATGATCCAAAGTATCGGCAACTTACCCAGGCGACTTTTGTGAAGTTATGGAAAGATGGCTTGGTCTATGAGGCGAAACGACCAAACAATTGGTGTAAGACTTGCGGTACAACAATTGCGGATGCAGAAATCGAATATAAGGAGATCGAATCTACTTTAAGCTATATTAAATTCAGAGTTGCGGAAACAGATCAGGATCTTATTATAGCTACAACTAGACCAGAACTTTTAGCGGCATGTAAAGCTGTTTTGGTGCATCCACTTGATCAGAGGTATGAAAATATTCACAATATGACTGCAATAGTCCCAATTTACGATACAAAAGTTCCGATAATTCCTCATCTTGAAGCAAAAATGGAATTTGGAACAGGAGCCGTTATGATTTGTTCATATGGAGACTACACTGATGTGCGGCTCTTCCGGGAACTTCGCTTAGAACCTGTCGAGGCTATATCTCCAGAAGGAAAAATGACTTCCGCAGCTGTAGAACTTGAAGGATTAACAGCTAAGGAAGCTCAAGAAAAAATTGTAGAAATGCTCAAAGCAAAAGATCTTCTAGAAAAAAGTGAACTCACACTACATCGGACACCCATCTGTTGGCGTTCAAAAGATATCGTTGAGTTTATCTCAATGCCTGAGTACTATTTAAAACAAGAGGAATTTGTCCCTGAATTACTTGATTTAGCGGAACAAATGACTTGGCATCCCATAACAGCAAAACAATATTGGTTGAATTGGCTGAATTCTGTTTCAATAGATTGGCCAGTTAGCCGCCGCAGATATTATGGTACGGAATTGCCACTTTACTACTGTAATTCATGTGGAGAACCTATTATTGCTGAGACAAACAAATATATCCAGCCATGGAGAGATCCTCCGCCCTTTGATATGTGTCCGCATTGTAATGCATCAGAAGGCTTTCGTGGAGAAGATCGTACCTTTGATACATGGATGGATTCGGCTATAAGTCCTTTATACATCACTGGATACCTACGGGATTCTGAATTATTTCAGAAAGCATTCCCGTGCGGCGTTAGACCACAAGGAAAAGATATTATTCGCACATGGTTTCATTATACAATGCTACGGGTATATCAGCTTACCAAACAACCGGCATTTAAGAACGCCTGGATCAGCGGTATGGTCGTCGATGAACATGGTGAAGCAATGCACAAATCTAAAGGAAATATTGTTAATCCAGTGCCATTAATTGAGAAGTATGGATCCGACGCAATACGAATGTGGGGTTCTGTTGAATCATCACTGGGATCTGATATACGCTATTCGACAGAAAGACTAGAAGGAGCTTTCAAATTCATAACAAAATTGTGGAATATTGCTCGTTTCGTTTCATCTTTTCCAACAGTTGAAGCTAATGGAAACTTTACTCTCACATCTACAGACAAGCTTATTCTTTCAGAGTTAAACAAAGTCATAAAAGAAGCAAAAAGCGCTGATGAATTTGATTTCCATGGTACTGCAGTCAAGGTAAGGTCATTTATATGGAATATATTCGCCGATCATTTCATTGAGCTCGTAAAGTCACGTTGTTATAACCGTGATCAAAAATTTAGCGAAGAGAAAATGCGAGGTGCGTGGTTTACGCTCCATACTGTGCTCCAAACTGTCTTAAAGCTTCTTGCTCCCATTATCCCCTTTGTTACTGAAAAAATCTGGAGAGAAATCTATTCACCTGAGACAAGCATTCATACACAATCATACCCGAAAGAGAACTCTGAGTGGGAAGATGAACTTGGTCTTCTTTCAGAACCCTTATTTGCCCTCAATAGCACGATTTGGAAATTCAAGAAAGATGAAAAACAATCACTACGAGCGCCCATCCCAGAACTTTGGATATCTAAAGAATTTGAACCCTTCAAAAATGATTTACAATACATGCATAGCGTTGAGATACTTAGATTCGGAAACCCTACTTCAGTAGACCAGCTTGAGTCACGAGAACTCGATACAGCAAATTTATCTTCGAAAAAATTATGGATTTCAAAGCTCTAGCCTCTGTAATGAGATATAAATCTACTAGGACCTATCTCACCCGCTCAAAACTAAGATTTTTTCTTCTTAGCGGCT
Source organism: Candidatus Borrarchaeum sp. (assembly GCF_019058535.1). Taxonomy (NCBI): domain Archaea; kingdom Promethearchaeati; phylum Candidatus Borrarchaeota; class Candidatus Borrarchaeia; order Candidatus Borrarchaeales; family Candidatus Borrarchaeaceae; genus Candidatus Borrarchaeum; species Candidatus Borrarchaeum sp. Next base: position 777 of record NZ_JAHPYX010000233.1, on the reverse strand, counting down.
TTTGCCTCTTCATTTTTTTTCGCTTTCATCACTACCAATGATCCAATGATTCCCCCAATAATGAAAGGTATTGCTAACATAAGTCCCATTAATTCATAAGGTAGCAAGAAAGTGGGAGGCGCATGTTGCGGATTTGTCGGTAGAGTGCGTTCATAGTATGCTACGGCTGCAGTTATCCATGTAAACGCCCATGCCAAGAATGTTGCAATGCCAAGCCATCCTTTGACACGCCCATATAAGAACATTTTGTTGAAATACGATAGGTATGTTTTAGCGACGATGATAACAAGAATCACAAACGAGCCAAAGGTATGAATAACATAGAGCGGGTCGGGTAACTCCATTGGTGGCACATTTTCAGTGACTGTCCCAGTAAATCACATTAAACCTGCAAATAAACCAAGAAAATAGAATCCTGTAGCAAAACTCCCGAAGGCGCGATGTGAACGAAAAAGCGCGTCATTTCCCCTAATTAAAAACAGCCTATTCTTAATATAAGCTGCGTAGTAACTGGTAAAAACTTGAGAGGTCGCATACAGCATGCCTAACATAGTTACGATGGTATTATATTCAGCGATTTCGATTGCTATAATGTTCCCTCCGGTGAATTTGCAATGTTTGTCGAACTGATTTCTGTAAAATATAAATACTTTGCAGTATCGTCAAAAAGAATAAACTTCTGTGCATCATAGAGGATTGGTGAACTACCACCCTACAAGTAGGCTGGCTTCCTGAATCATTCATTCCCCAACGGGACATGTCAAACAGGCTCTACGG
>NZ_JAHPYX010000232.1:0-12694 GCF_019058535.1 Candidatus Borrarchaeum sp. | reverse complement strand
TTGGATCAACGCCAGATACTCCATTTTTAATCCTGTCCTGAAGTTCTTCGTAAAGTTCTGTTGCTTTTTGAGTTGCTCTCGCCACATCATCGTAAAATGCAACTTGTGTCACTAAAAGTGCATCTTTACCGCTAATTGGTGGTGGATGCTCCTTTCGCGTCTCAGCAATCCTTTGCAATGCCGTTCTCTTTTCATTCACAAGTCTTATGCCTTCCTTTAATTTTTCGGCTGTGAGTTCATTACCTGTTATTTCTTCGAGTTTTACGATTAAGTTTTTCATTTCTTGCAACCAAAATTCTTTGGAATTGGCTTGATCTGGCTTTGGAGGCATTTGTATGACGTACATGGGTGTGTGTTCTTCAAGAATTTCGAACATTTTCTTCTTACCCTCGCAAGTTGTTTCTCCAATGATTAAATCGCAGACTTGGTAGTATGCACACGTCTTTTGCACCTTGAATCCCAATGATGACTTGATGAGGGCACACAAGTTTCGAGGTAGATATTCCTCAGCAGCGGGCATAGAAAACTCTGTACCTCCACAAAGACCTACTAGGATTGCATCCAATGCCAAGACAATTTCTTCAGGAACATAGACACAAAACGCTCCTATGATTTTATTACCCGCTTTTTTCGCATCTACAAGTTCTTTAGGACGAATTCCATGAATATCTGAGACAACTAAATCATAGAATCCCATCCCTTCAGGTCTGTTCGATTGAGATAAGTAGATTTTTTCATAAAGCCCTGGCAATGCATCTAACAACATGTCATGCGTTTCTAAATCCATGTCAAGATCCTGCCACATTTGTCGTTTTTTATCAGACATTATTTACACCATTGATATAGAATCTGTAAATCATACGCGTGAACTATGAGAAGAATAAATATAAGTTTTTCTAATAAGACTTATTAGAAAAATTAATATAGCGTTAGACATTTTAGAGAAGACCTTCTGAATTTTAAATGTTCAATATTTCTTCATTTTGGACGGACGTTCTCTTTTGCTTTTTTTATCCGTTTTAACCAACTTTGCGGAAGTTGTTTTATGATTTTTTCGTCCAAAGATTGTGCAGGAACAATGATGACAACGTCAGCCTCTTGATCTTCGATAACAACTCCCTGGGAAAAAATTAATGACTTTTCATGGAGAGTTTGTAACTCTTTTTTAGTAAACCGAGCAACTACGATTTTGCTTGCTCCTACTGGAAAAGCAGACAAAATAGTCTTATCTTTTAGTAGGGTTTTTTTGAATTCTTCAATGTTTAAATCGTAGACAGATTTCCTTTCAATCATACTTAAGTTTTTAATATCAAATTTATCGAAAAACGAGTTGGCAACAAAATAAACAAACTTTTCATCTGAAAATGCGTCACTAACCCAGGCATCCCATACAGAAGTATTATCAACAAATTCCAAAGAATTTCTATCCCAAATACGCATAATTGATTCTTCTTTAATACACTGGGCTGAATAGATGTACTGATGATCTGCAAAAACTCTGTAGCTAAAATAGGAATCGCCATAGAATTGTTTATGGTCCTTTTTCAAGCGAAATGTCTTTTTGTCCAAAACATAAAGTTTTGAATCAGCTCCAAAATAGATATGATTATCGTCAATTGCAACACCATGAACCCATCCACGAACTTTCTCAACGTGAACTTGCTCTAACGTTTGCTTATTCCAAATACGAACCGTCTCGTCTGAAGAACAGGAATAGATGTAATTATCGTCTGTAGCAACATCCGTGACTGGCTTCATATGACCTTCGAGAGTTCCTATGAGTTGAAGAGTTTTTTTGTCCCAAATATGCACCTTCTCATTTTGACAAGCAGCATACAAGAATTTGTCATCTAGGTGTAGTCTAAAAATTACCTTTAAATCTCCTGAAATTCTCTTAATTGGTTTAAGAGTTCTTTTATTCCAGATAATAATATCGTCCTCAGCTCCTGAATAAATCCATTTATGATCACCAGTTATGCTATTAACTACAGTGTCATGATCCTCCAAGACAGCAACTAACTCATAATCTTTTTTTTCCCATATTCTGATTGTATTATCCCCTGAGCCAGAATAAATGTACTTGTCATCTACAAAAACAGTATTTATCCATAGTTCATGGCCCTTCAATACATGAACGCGACTAAGATCCTGTTTGTTCCAAATATGAATAGTTGCATCACCAGAAGCCGAATAAATAAATTGGTCATCAACGAAAACACCCCATATAGTACTATTATGACTCTTAAGCACAGCAATTGCTTCTAATCGCTTTTTGTCCCAAATTCTGATTGTTTCATCCTCAGATCCTGTATAAAGAAAACTATCATCCACGACAAGAGTTGAAATCCACCTAGTGTGCCTGTCTAAGTAATCCACAAGAATCAGAGGTGATTGCATGACAAATCCCTAATCTTTTAAACTCAATTCAATAATAAAAGGGTGGTTCACTAACAACTAAGTTCAAATTTTTAGTGATTTGCACGTGTCGTCAATATTTATATAGTTAGAATAAGCAGCATTTAAGTTAAGGACGATTATGAAACTGAAACGTAAAAAAGAAGAGGTGGTTTCCTTAAAGATAAGTCTGTCTCAGAAGGCTAGAAAATGGCTCTCAGACAAACTGCGGAAAAGCGGTAACCTTGCATTGGTATTCTGGCTCAATGTCTCGGGAAAGTGATCTAAAACCTGTACAGCCACCCCAGAAGTTGCCCTTGTTCCAGAAAAGGATACAAAAACAAATAATCGACTTTCTCTTATTGGAAAAGTCAGCAAACTTTCCATCTATATGGATCCTAAAGTGCAGGCATTCCTTCCTGAAAAGGTTATAGTCGATGTCCGCGGTTTGACGAAACAATTATACATCCAAAAATAGACTAAAGCCATTTCTGATTTAAATGATTAAAAACGAATGATCTTTCCTTATAAACACCTTGTAGGAAAGTGACGAAGGGGGATGCGCCCCTTTTATAAAATCTTGATGATATTAACTGCTACTTTTTGATATATTACATTTTTATTCTTGAAGGTGTTTCACCCAATTAGTTCTCTTTATAGACCTACATCTGCTCATTAATTGAGGTGAAAATATGGATTGTGAAGGTATTCAGGAACGAGTAATCCGACTTTTAAGATTGAGAACAACACCAGTTGCTGTAAAATTATTGAAAAATAAGGATGAAATCCCTGCAGAAGTTGAACGGCCGAAAATCCGTCTTACAGTCTGTCAAATGGTTGCCCTTTCACGAATTCACGAAAGAGTAATAGCTGGCGGAATGGAGGAAATAATCTGTTCTTATGCGCAGTCAGTATTAGGATTCGCAGATTGGCCAGAAGATATGATATCTGGCGAAAGGCGTGCTGGAGCTAGAGTAGAAGACATAGAAGCTTCATCTAACCTTATAGGGAATATTCCAAAAATTGGAACGGGCTCTTTCGAAGCTATTGTTACCGCACCATTAGCGAAAACACCTCTTGAGCCAGATCTAATTTTATTATTTGCCAATCCTGCCCAAATGACAAGATTGATTCATGCCGCTACCTGGAAAACTGGTGAAAGGCTGTCATTTACCACTGCTGCAGAGGGCGGAACCTGTGCCGAAGGGATAGCTGATACTTATCTTAGAAATGATGTGAATATTGCGTTTCCTTGCTACGGAACGAGAAGATTTGGCATGGCTGCGGACAGCGAACTTATTTTCGGCATTCCGACAGAGAAAATTGACGAAATCATGGATGGACTTGAAAAAAGTCATGCCGTTGGTTCAACGTATCCAATTCGTGTAGAACTTGAATGTACGCCTAAACCGCCTTCATTATATGCTATCATGCGAGAAAGACCACCAAAATGAAGATATGGCGTTAACAAATTATTGATTGCCATGCAGGTTTGTCCGCTCATTTTCTTTTCTTTTTTTATTATCGGAAAACACATTCTAGATCCCAATTCAATACACTTAAAAGTATTGTTCTATTTCTCACTCCAAGAGACCACAAAAGAAATTAGATAGGAACTCGATTTCTTATTGTTTTCTTGTTTTAGAGCTCTAAACAGCCTAATATGTTTTAACTGGCAATCTTTAACAAATATTGATTCTATCGATTTCAGGAAAGGTAGTATTATGAGAAGAGAACTGATACCGCTTTACTTTACTGCCTTTTTTGCTTATTTTGCGTATATGATTGTCCCGCCGGTGCTTCCTTTGTACGCGGAACAGTTAGGGGCTAATCTTATCGAAATTAGCATTTTGTTTTCGTCATTTTTTCTTACTTATCTCTTATTCACTGTAATATGGGGATCTCTTAGCGATACTCTTCGAAAAAGAAGACCTTTCTTGATGGGCGGTCTTTTTGCTTCAGGATTTACACTTGTAGGCTATTTCTTCTCAAGAAATGTATACGAACTTATTGGTCTGAGTTTAATCAGAGGTATAGCATTTGGTGCTTTTACTCCTATAGCATTGGCTATCGCTTCAAACCTAAATGGTAAAAAGAGAGGCAGTGGCATGGGCATAATGAACGCCGCACTCTCATCAGGATGGTTTGTTGGCGCCCTTGCAAGCGGTTTTCTGGTTGAATTGTTTTCTTTATCGTTTCCTTTCATTGCAGCTGCTCTTGTTACATTTCTTGCAGCATGTATTGTTATCTTTGTTTTTTCAGATTTCAAGGCCTTAGAAACACAAGCAAATCCCAGTAATGAACCTGCAAACCTTAAAAAGGTAGTTAATGATCTGAAGCGAAGATTTACAGTGATGTTTAAAAAGGATGAATTTGTTCGAAAACGTGGACTATCAACTGTTTATATTACGCTCATACTCCGCCATGGAGGACTGCTGGGTCTGTATAGTTTATTCCCTTTGTATGTAATCGCTGTGGGCGGGACACCAGCACAGGTTGGATTACTTTATGCACTCAATATGGGGACACAAGCGATATTCATGTTCGTGATGGGACTCGGTTGCGACCGAATTGGACGAAGACCAGTAATGATAATGGGGCTTTTGGCTAGTGGACTTAGTGCGATTTGGTTTGGGCTCTCAACCACACCTGTTGCATTAATCCCATCTCAGGTTCTTGTTGCTTTCGGTTATGCATCAGTTATGGTCTCCGCTACAACCATTGTTGCAGATGTTGCCCCGAGAGAGAAGAGAGGAGAAGGAATGGGGCTTATTATGACGAGTTTAGGAATTGGTGCTACGATTGGACCACTTATAGCTGGATTCCTTGCTGAACTTCTTGGTCTCGCTATGATGATGTTTATTATGGCTATTCTACCCTTCGCTGGCCTGCTATTATTCTCTATAAGCGCTGATGAAACAGTAGATTTCAAAATCGCTGATGAAGAAACTGCATTTCATTGAACTTGGGGTAATTTCTTCCCCTTAGACCAAGCCTGCATTAATTTTCCACGTTCTTCTTCAGTTAGAGGACCGAGATCCTCGATCATTTGATGGAACGAATCAAAAACAGTTGCAAGTTTTCGCCAATCAGGAACAAAAATTCGACTAAACCATAGTCTCGAGCTATCAAGATCATAGTCGTCCTCAAGTACTTCTTGATATTCCTCAATTATTTTTTCTGCAGCCTTATGTGCTTCTGGAACAGGTCCTTCTTCTTCAGGCGCCTCTAAAAACATAATACCATCTGCTCCATTCGCGAAAGCGTAGAGGATATATGAAAGTTTCAGTCGCGCATTACTTGGAAGTGTTATGAACCTAGTACTGCTAGGATATGTTAGTCTAGAAACACCTGCAATGTCTGCCGCCGTATATACAAGTTCTTTTTCCACGAACACCAAGATTTTCAGTTCAGCCTTTGAACCTACTAGTGTCCCTTTAATCTGCGCGAGTAATTGTTCCTCAGAATATGATTGCATATCAATAGCATTCTCTGGACATATTGGAATACATAGTCCACAACCTGTACAAGCAAGATCATTGATCGTTGCTTTTTCGTCTATAATTGTAATCGCCTCTTCTGGACAAATTTCAATACATTCTCTACAGCCAGTGCATATTTCAGGTATAACATACGCTTTATTGGGATCGATTTCCTTTTTCGCGCTTACAAAATTCACAGCCTTCATGGCTGCTCCTTCGGCTTCAGAAACTGTGGTCTGTATATCTTTTGGACCTGTTGCTATTCCTGCTGCGTAAATCCCCTCCCGTTTGGTTGCTAAAGGATCAAGTTTCGGATGGCTTTCTAAAATGAATTTATACTCATTTAGTGGAATCTTTAATTTCTGTGCCAACTCCTCCGTACCTTTGCTTGGTAAAATTGGCGGACACAGCACTACAAGGTCTACTTCATTTTCTATCATCCTATTAATAAGCATGTCTTCGGCACGGACTATGAGTCTTCCATCATTATTGGGAGTCGGCATAACTTCAGATACCTTGCCTTTAACGAATTTGACTCCTAATTCTTGAGTGTGATGATAAAAGTCTTCATATTTTGTTCCTGGTGATCGAATGTCGATGTAGTGAATCCATACATCAATACCGAGTTTTCGCAGAAGTATAGCTTGTTTCTGAGCATAGAGACAGCATACAGTAGAGCAATATGGAACTCCTTCATCTTTATTTGCACCTGCTTCATTATTTCGTGATCCGGCGCAAAGCACGAAAGCAACCTTTTTTACACTTTTTCCATCGCTCGGACGAACAACTCGGCTGGTTGTTGGTCCTGTGATATCCAACATTCGTTCCATTTGTAGTGACGTAAGGATGTTTGGATGTTTGCCGTAGAGGTATCTTCCCAAAGCACTTGGGTCATATAGATCATAGCCTGTTGCTAAGATTATAGCGCCGACTTCTAAGGTCTTTTCAAGAGGTTCTTGATTAAACTCGACTGCTTCAGCAGGGCATAGTTTTTCACAGGTACGACAAATTCCGTACTTAAAATAGAGACAATTATTTTCATCGATTGTAAAAGCTTGCGGGACCGCCTGTAGGAAAGGTCGATAAGCGGCTTTTCTTTTTCCCAAACCTAGGTTGAATTCACTAGGGAGTAAAATAGGACATACGCTAGCGCAGTCCCCACATGCAGTACACTTATCAACATTAATATAGCGAGGGTTTTGCCTAATTGTTGCCTTTAAATTTCCAGTATATCCCGAGATATCCTTCAATTCTGCCAATGTTAATAGTTGAACAAGTTCTTGATCGTTTACATCCCCTAACTTGGGAGTTAAGATACACTGCGAGCAATCTAAAGTCGGAAACACTTTGGGGTATTGTATCATATGTCCTCCAATGCTGGGCTCTTTTTCGACTAGATATACATCAATTCCATTCTCTGCCACACGAAGAGAGGCTATAATTCCTGCTATTCCTCCTCCAATGACTAAAACTTTTGGAGTAACATCGATTTCTTTTGTTTCGAGAGGCACTGATTTTTCAATTCTTTTAATTCCTCCGCGAACAAGATCAGTGGCTTTTAACGTTGCACCCTCAGGATCGTGCTCATGAACCCAACTACAATGTTCTCTAACATTCACAACATCAACAAGTGCTGGATTTATACCAGCTTCTTTGAGTACTCTCTGAAATTTCTTCAAGTGCATTTTCGGAGTACAGCAAGCTAATACAAGTCTATCAAGTCCTTTCTCTTCAATAGCTCTTTTCATGGTCTCTATTGAAGGTTCGCTACACAAATACCGCTGTATTTCTATTAGTTCTGTATCCTCATTTTCAAGTAGCTCAGCTACTTTATCCACATCAACGACATCAGAAATGTTCCCTCCACATTGACAGAGATATACGCCCGTTTTTTTACCCATTTGTTTTAGCCTCTCTCTTTAATTATCATTAAAGCAAATCCAAAGTATGGGATAGAGTCCTTTCGCCTCTATATTCAGGAAGTAGAATAGGTGCTTTTCTATTAGGGATACCCGCGTCCTCTAATAAGTTCACATATTTAGTTACATGATCTAGGCTTAATTTGCCTACATTGGCATTTTGGACATAGTCTGCTGAGTAAATACCCATGCGTCTGCCATACACACAATAATCTAAAATAGAGTTACCCATCAGTCGATTCTTACCGTGAACACCGCCAGTGGTTTCACCAGCAGCAAAGAGTCCTGGAACACCTACAACTCCAGCATGTTCGTTAATTACGATTCCGCCATTCTGAAAGTGGAGCGTCGGATATACAAGGATAGGATCCTGTGTCATATCAATGTCAAACCGTTTGTACTTTAGAAACATCGCCGAAAATTCCTTTTCGATGGTGCCTTCGCCATGAAGAATATCGATCAACGGAGTGTCCAACCATACCCCAGGCATTCCAGTCGGCGTTACAAGCCCATTTCCTCTAGCACATTCTCTAATTAAAGATGCTGCTTCGACGTCTCTAGGTTCTAAGGGATATACAAACTCTTCACCATATTTATTTACTGGTTGCGCTCCTCGCCCTCGTAGTTTTTCAGTACACAGCAAGCCGAGAATTTGTTCGGGATAAGAACTTCCAGTGGGATGATATTGGACACTATCCATATCAATAATTCTCGCTCCAACTCGATTAGCCATGACTAAACCGTCAGCTGTTGCGCCATAATGATTTGTGGTCGCAAATCCCTGCACATGAAGTCGCCCAAACCCTCCAGTCGCCATTAATGTTGCTTTTGCTCGTGCAATGCTATAATCTTCCTTTTCCATATCCCAAAGAACTGCACCTGCAACTTTACCTGCATCATCCATAAGCAACTCAATAGCGCTGTTGAATTCCAGCACAGGTATCTCCAAATTGCGAACCTCGTCCATCAGGACGCGCACAATCTCCATGCCAGTGTAATCTTTTGCAGAATGCATTCTCTTTCTACAAGTCCCCCCACCTGGGGCGACAACCATGCACCCTTCCTCATCTTTGTCATACATGACGCCTAACTCTTCGTGCCATTTGATAATCATAGGAGCTTCGCGCACCAGCCACTTAACTAATTCAGGATCGTTTGTGAAATGTCCACCTCCCAATACATCAAGATAATGAAGAGATGGACTATCATCCTCACAATCAGCAGCCTGAATACCGCCCTGACTCATCTTGGAGTTCGAATCACCCAAGCGCAGCTTTGTGACGATCAAGATTCTATCGACATCAGCACCAGAATAAATCGCCCATAAAGCGGCTGTTAATCCAGCTCCACCAGCACCAATGATTAAAATATCTGCATCATAATCAATAGTCGACAAATCGATTTGTTCTGGTTGGATAAGAGGATAAGATTCGATTAAATCTGCAACTTCATTTGGCATGAGTTCTCTAGCGTTTACACCAACTTTTACTGCACGTTTGCTATCCTCTCGATAATCGGGATGGTATTTCCTTAAGATTTGCTGTCTTTCCTCAAGTGACATAAGTGGAGGAATTTCTTTTAATCGTTTCTCTCGCGTTCGTTTTACAAGCTCAATAGACTCCAACATGTAATTGGGATAACCACGTTCCATATAATTAACCCACCTTAATTTCTCGCTCCACATAGATTTTCTTTAGTTGTTCAATATCCTCTTTTGCTAACTCGATATAATTGTCAAGTTCTTCGTCAAACACGCACGCATGGATTTCTTCCACTCTTTCATGCGTAAGTTTTGCTTGTGGGGCGATATATTTTCCATATAATCGCCGTGCAAGTTGCCCAACATTATAAGGCACGATCTCTGCGGGGCATCTCATGGCACACAAACCACACTGAATACAGTCAAAACTCAAATTAGCAACTTCTTCTATGTCACCACGAATTGCTGCTTGAACGTAATCCATAACCTCTAACTCCTGTGGGCATGCCTTAGTACACGTATTACACGCCACACATCGAGCAATTTCTGGATAAAGTTCAAGCAATACGGTTCCTCTTGGTTTTAGTTTGTCCAGGTCATATTTTGCCTTCTCAGCAGGCACAAATGGCAAAATAGTCAAGTACATGCCGTCTTCCACTGCCTTTTGGCAAGCTAATGTGAAATTAAGCCTGTAGTCATCTTTAAATCGGTAAACTGTGGCGCATGCTCCGCAGTATCCGCCCCTACAGCCGATTCCTCGAATAAACCTATAACCAGCATATTCGAATGCTTTTACAATATTTAGAGTGGCAGGGACTTCAAACTCGCGTCCCATGATATATACTCTTACCATTTTCTCCGTTTCTGTTTTTTCTTCCAAATTAACCCCTCTCATTCAATTTTTAGTTCTTTAATCAAAGATGTAGGGTCGATTAGTAATTTCTCTTTAAGTAAGGGCATAGGATCAATATAATTTAGTTCCAGACCAAGATCTTCGTCTAGACCAAACGCTAGAGCCATTAACTGAGTAAAATAAAATATCGGAATCTCAATAAAGTCAGGATATTGACGTTTTATCTCTCGTTGTCTATTATCCAGATTGAATGCACAAAGAGGACAACTTAAAACTAAGGCATCCGCCCCTGAATTCCTCGCATAGGTCAATATTTTGTAGGCCAAATCGGCGACTAGATTTGGCTTGTCGACAGTATGGTAACTCCCACAACATTTGAGCTGATATGGATTATCAATTACGTCTGCTCCTAAAGCCTTAACCAAGTTTTGTAATATTGTAGGATTTTCTGGATCATCAATGCCGAATTCTTTCGGTCTTACTAGCAAGCAACCATAATACGGTGAAAGCGTTAATCCCTTGAGAGGCTTTATTACCTTCTCTTTTATTTTATCAAAGCCCATCTCCCTCAATAGTTCAAGGAAATGTAATACTTTCACGTTGCCTTGATAGTCATTTTCTCTGTACATGAATTGATTTATAGTTTTTAGTTTTTCAGGATCGTTCTTCACGAGCGCATTGGACCGCTTAAGCGTGCTATAGCACACTGAACATAAAGTAACTAACCGGGTTTCATTTATGTCTTCAACACGAATAAGATTACGTACTGGAGCAAGATGGTGCATCAAATCATCAGTAGTAAGAGAACTAACCGTACCACAACAGACCCACCGGGGAAGTTCTTCTAGTTCAATGTCTAAAACCGCAGCTGACGCTATAGCCGATTTTTCGAATCCTTCTCCTATAGTTTTGAGGGAGCACCCAGGAAAATATGGAATTTTCATAACTTACACCAGCTTATCTACTAAATTTGCGCAGGTTCGAAATAATGGCAATTTGTGGAATTTCTTGCCTTTCTTTCATTGAAAGGTCTCTAACCTCAACATAGTCTAATTGAGCTCTTAGTAGTTCTTGTCGAATGGCTTCAGCTACTTTCGCTATATCAATGCCTTTTGGACACCTAGCTACACAATTAAAACAAGACGCGCACACCCAGATGGTCTTTGAATTGATTAATTCATCTTTCAGTCCCAGTTGAGCAAATCGAACCAATGTAGAAGGCATTAGATCCATATCTGAGGATACAGGGCACGCAGAAGAACATTCTCCACATTGGAAGCACATATCGATTGGCTCGCCACTTCTCTCTTGGATCTTTGCAGCAAATTTCGTTGCTTCCGGTGAATCTAATCTGATCGTTTTAGACATTTCAAATCACCATAGGGAGTTCTACAAGTTTAATATACGGAAACACGATGCTACTTGTCCGTTGTTACAAATTATTTAAATTTTACGTTTGTCAATATGCTTTAAGTATCTAGATTTTTAAAGTTTCATATATAAACACTAGGTTTTGTTAAAGTGCCTTATCTTTCCTAATTCACAATTCAACGCGTTTTTATTCAAGAAAGAATAGTAGAAGTAATAAATATGTTAAAAATAAAGAAGAGAAGTAATTAATTGATTTACCGTTTTTTCTTTGAATTCCTTCATAGCAGTATCACACAAATTCCTGGTTGTTATTAACTTCAATTTTATTAGATATTTCATAGCCTTTTTTGGTAACATAGATACAATATTTACTAAAACTTCAATAGTCTAGTTTTCGTTCTTGTACTATTCGAACATAGTATTTACTAAAACCTGACTCTGATTTAATCAGTAAGCGAAAAGGCCCTGTGTATTTAGGAATAACGAAGCAGTACGCATCACTATCAGTTGAGCTATCATATTCAATCAAATTGCCATTCTCGTCATAGATATAGAGATCAAAATCAGTGTGTGGTTCAATTGGATTAACATAGATAGAATATTTTATCCCACTTCGTAATTCGACTCTGAAATCTTTGGTCTCTCCGTGACCAAGAGTACCTGAGGCGATTAAAGTTATCTATAACACCTCCTCTATTATAAGCATAGATAGATATAGATAGAAACGATAGGCTTCTGTATTATCATTAAAATATTTAAGTTGATTGCATGTCAGTCACCATTAAATTCTTCCTTAAAAGGTGATCAATATGGGTGAATTCTACTTAACAATGCCAATAACTGAAGAAGCGGTACGACGACTTAAAGTTGCAGATTCACTATATGTCTCAGGCACTATTGTAACTGCAAGAGATGAAGCGCATTTGAAAGCTTTAGAATTGTATGATGAAGGCAAAACACTGCCTGTTAATCTTGAAGGCATAGGAGTTTTCCACTGTGGCCCTGTGATGAAACAAAGTGAAACTGGCGAATGGACTGTTGTTGCTGCAGGTCCTACAACTTCAGCTCGTATGGAGATTTTCGAGGATAAATTCATCAAAGCGTTTCATCCCAGAATTATAATTGGAAAAGGTGGAATGGGTTCGAGAACAACAAAAGTCTGTCAAGAAGAGGCATGTGTGTACGGAGCATTTAC
>NZ_JAHPYX010000231.1:0-4806 GCF_019058535.1 Candidatus Borrarchaeum sp. | reverse complement strand
GCCTCCGACCTTTCACTCACCTTTATTCCCTGCAACTCCAACCGTTTCAGCAATTGCCGAAATTGATACTGCGGCAGTTGGCGGATCTTCCGCGTAGCCTTCTTGTTGTAACTCCAAAACTTTCCCGTATTGAGATGTCCCACCACTACCTCCGCATCATAATGTCGTGCCAGATTGCCGATCTTGTTCACCAATTTATTCAACAGACAGTCGCGCTTTCCCCATCGGGTATGCTGTGTCTCGTGATGGTTGAACTTTCCTATCGCTACAAGCATATCATCGCTTTTGTTCATCACTGCGAAATCAGTATGTCCTGCGTTTATATCTAAAGACATCACCCGCGAGGACTCCCGAAGCATACAGGATAGTTTGATGCTGATGCGCAGGTCGTAGCCCCGGTCAAAGTTGCGTCGCTTAATCTGCACGGTATAAGAGTTTGAACCGTCCAGATACCTACCATATTTGTCGAGGTATTTCTGCGGGATTAAAATCCTCACAAATATCCACTTTTTATTCTTATCGTGGCAACAGGTATTGATACGCAGTTGCATGGTGTCAAGGTCGATTCTGAGGTTAAGGTTGCCATTCTTAGACCGCTCCCCACGTGAAAGCAGGATCGCATTTCGGCGTTTTTTATATTCTTCTTTGGTGATTTTGCCGTTCTCGCGCAACCGCTGGTTCTTCAAGCCGCCAAAGGTGGTATTGCAGGGTAAATTATTGATGGAGTAATAAGCGTCCTTAATATATCTAGCGTTGAGTTTAATATCTTGTTGAAGAATAGTTTCGATACAGGATGTCGTCAAGCCTTTGCGTTTCATGGAAAAAGCGCGCCTACGGGCGTTACCGAAACGTTTCATAAGGTCGTCCAATAACGCACTATCATCTAAGGTGATGATCGCCCCAGGAATGGTTATCGCGCCCATTAAGACACCCTGTATAATCTTGCTACGAGATCCTTTTTTAAAGCATCGAAGTCCGTCTTAAAGGGACTATCAGCGTAAAACAAAGAATACATGCCCAAATATATGAAGTTTTATGAAGTTTAATTAAACTAATGATAATTGTTCCCACCACCTACTGGGGGTAAGATTGCCAAAGTATCATTTTCTTCAAGGAATACATCATGATTTTTCGCTGCATTTCCATTAATCATGAGCATAATATGACTAGCAATTTGATCTGCCTTAAACACGTATTCTCTAAATTCAGGTCCATATTTCTCTGCCAATAGATTCATAAAATCGATTAATTTGATCTTATCATTTACGCTTATCTCGGCTTTTGGTGTTTTGACTATCTCTCTGATACGTGCAAAGAATTTCACTTTTATAGTTGACATCTGATTCACTCTTATTGCATTGCGATTACGTGATCTTTAAAGAATTCTATCGGAAAGAATTTTAATTTAACGTTCGACACATTATAATGAAGAATACTCGGTTTATTATATTCGTGCTTATGATTCAAAGCAATATCTGAATCACAATATGAATCCAAAGAATAGTTAAGAATTTTCATGTGAGTATTATGGCAGAGCCCTCCGAAGATGATTCAAAAACAAGAAATTTCACCATGAAGCTCGAGCACTTGTTGAGTGACAAGAGACTGAAAACAATAGTTCCACTAGTCACATTAGTGCTCTTTGCTGTTATTATTTATCAGCAATTAATTATGTTGGCTAGAATGTCACAGTTCCTTTTTTGGTTCATAATCATTGATATTTTAGTTGTGATAGGGTTAGCCTTACCATTCCTTGAGAAACATATCCAAAAAGTTTTGAAAAGATGACGGAAATCATCCATCGCTAAATAATTAGTTTGTTGAGCAAAATTAGTCTTATTAGAATTAAAAACACTCTTTTTGATAAGAATTATGATTTGTTAAAACTACATAATACATATAATTTGGTATACAATGTATGCATCAACTAGATCTGCGAATTTCTCAAACTCAATTCCATCTGAAGTCCATTTAATTCCATCGCGAGTGATATTGTAAGGAACTTTGTGAGTGTCTCATAAAAGGTATCATTGGGGTATATGTTTTGTATAGTGCTTCATATCGACGTTTACGGATATTATATTTTACCGCGAATTGACGTTTATTTTACCTTTTTATTTTTTGAAAATTCAATTATTAATGTTTAAATTACTGCATTTGTATAACAAATATTAAAATTGAAATAGGTGAGAGAATGACACAAAACCCTTTTGTCGGGACTTGGAGACTCATATCATTGGAATATAGAAGAGCGGATGGCCAAGTTAGCTACCCATTCGGCCGAGACTTTGTTGGGTATATCATGTATAATGAGGACGGATATATGTCCGTAGCCATCATGAGTGGTAACCGTCCCAAATTTGCTTCTGGCGACTTCCGGGGAGGAACAACTGAAGAGAAGGTAGCAGCCGCCGATACCTATGTCTCCTATTGAGGAAAGTATAAAGTTCAAGGAGACAAAGTCATTCATAACATTGAAGTCAGTTTCTTTCCTAACTGGAGTGGTGTGGATCAGTTCCGTTTCTTTGAATTTGAAGAGGATAGATTATCATTAAGTACACCCCCTTTTCTAGCGGCCAGCATACAGCAGACTGCCCATCTGATCTGGGAGCGCGTCTGAACGATCTGTGAAACTTGCGTGTGTCGCCATTGTAAAACATTTGAGTTCTGAATCTCGTGAGTTCTTTTGTTTAGGAAACATGAGTTGCGTTAAACGTATCATTCATGCAACTCAACGTCTATGGATTTATCATTATTCCTCCCAAAATTGGCAACTTAAAGAGATATAATTTCGATTTGTTCTTGAAATCTTTTCTTCATCAATTCTAAGAACTGAGGAACCAATTCTATTAATATTGCTTTTCTCCCCAGTTTAATAGCTACTTCTCCCACAGTTCCAGAGCCAGCAAATGGATCTAACACGACTCCTCCTAAGGGACAACCTGCTTTCATCGCAGTTTCGACCAATTTGGTAGGAAAAATCGAGAAATGCGCTTCAGGATACTGTTCAAGCATTATCTCCCAGACATCACCTGGATTTTTTCCCTCCTCGTGGGGTTTAACAGTTTGAAGGACGGCTACTTTCTCAGTTACTAACTTTTCATAAATATCATCAAATTTTAATAACTTTTTAAGACGTTTCCAGTCTGTAGGTCGTGGTATAGAACCTCCTTTTCCCCACCATCCAAAATCAAGTCTAAACCAGTGCCCTGCTGTATGGGCATATCCCAATTTTTTATCTATATCTCCGATGGTAATCCCCGTATAGTTCTTCCAATATCTTAGATATTTTGCGATGAGCAGTTGAGGAACATCCCATCTACGTTTTATCGTCAAATATTCGCCCTCAATAGCAAGCCGACCTGCTGGCGAAGCCATAGTGGTTTTTTTCATATTTGCCTTCAAAAATTTGCTGCTTTTTGGACTTTTTGTAATATACTTTTTTGCGTCAGTATTAGGATCAACTAGTTCCTGAATTTTAGCTTTCGATTTAGTCGTATTTTCAAGTTCGGGTGTCGGAAAAGTTTCTGAACTCTCACAGAGGAGTGATTTAAATTCTGGGCATACCATTTCTCCGAGATTTGCAAATGAGAGTCTTATATTCCAACAATTGATAACTTCCCCACATTTAGGACAATTGAAATTCACTGATTCTGGATAATTTTTCATTGTTTTACCAAAGGGTATCCACTCTTGAGTGTTATTCTCCCATATAACTAGAACTTCAGTAGGATCGTCTGATATATAGCGGACACCAATCACTTTTCCTTCTGCACTCTTTCGCATTGAGAGGGAATCAATAACCTTTGCCCCAATCAATTCTTCAGGCAGGATTTTCAGTAAATTTTCATAATCATTAAATGTCTTAGCCTTTTGGGAGACTTGTTCAAGATTGAAATAGTGAACGTCCTTCCCTTCTGATCTAATGAAGTATAGGACCGGCTCATATACATCATTGAATCTATCTCTTGCAGGTGTGGGCATAGCGTTTGGTTTGAACCAGATAAGTTTATTTTTTAACATAAAACCTCTTTTTTTCATCTCCAGCGCTATCATTTCCGGGATTAAAATAAATTCTCCGTTAAGATACTTATACCCAACATTAAGGAAGATTGTGCCCGTTTTCTTCAGTTTAGGTGCTAAGATCTCGAATACTGAAGCAATTTCATTAACATAATCTTCTGGAGTTTCCTCTCTACCCACCTGATCGGGATGGGCATAATCTCTTTGCATCCAATAGGGCGGAGAGGTGATGATACAATCTACAAAATTTTCTGGTAAAGCCTTGGCGACTTTCTTAACGTCTCCCAATATAGCCTTGGGAGTCCAAACACCGTCCAATCTATTAAACTTCTCGATGTTATTCATAAATTAATCCTCTCAATGAATTCGCAAGAATTGCTTTAATTAAGATAAAAGATTGGATTTTTTGCATGATTTTTTGATGGTATCAAAAATTTGAATAGTTCTAAATGCCCTAGTAAACAATATCTCTGTCCAAGAAACTATTTGATTTGTCAAATAAATATAGGGGGTCTTACATGTTAGGTTCTTTTAAAGTACCAAAACCGGTTAATGAACCAGTTTTTAGTTATGGTCCAGGAACACCTGAACGCGAAGTTCTGAAGAAAAAAATTCAGGAACTTAGGAGCAAAGAAGTAGAAATTCCTTTAATTATAGGCGGAAAGCGAATAAAGACTGATAAATTAGGAGAGATTCGAGTTCCCCATGATCATCAACATCTCTTAGGGCGATATCATCAGGCAGGTGAGCAAGAGATCAAACAAGTTATAGAAACGGCTATAG
>NZ_JAHPYX010000230.1:0-10168 GCF_019058535.1 Candidatus Borrarchaeum sp. | reverse complement strand
GTTTTTGGTCACTCCCTGGAGAAGTAAATGAGAAGATAGACATTATAGCACGGAATGCAGGCAGACTTGCTCTTCTTATCAATAATCTTCTTGATTTTACTCGCCTTGAAGCCGGCACGATAAGAATGAATATTGAATTAAGCTCACTTGAAAATTTGGCAATTGAAATTGTAAAAGAAGTCAATCCATTAGCTAAAAAGCATAAGCATGAGATTAAAATCATAACTCTAAAGTCATTGCCGTTGATTTATTTAGATAAAGACAAGATAAATGTGGTTTTTAATAACTTGCTTTCTAACGCGATCAAATATACGCCTAAAGGTGGTACAATTAACGTCTTGCTAACGGAACTAGATAACAATATCCATATCATGGTGAAAGATAACGGTATAGGTATCGCGGAAGAAGATCTTGAAAGTATCTTTCTACCTTTTCACGTAGCTGATGTGAATACTACTAACAGACTTCAAATACAACCTGAGTTCGAACGAACAGGATTAGGACTGGCTATAACGAAAGAATACGTTAAAATGCATGGCGGCTCAATATGGGTGGAAAGTCAAGTCGGAGAGGGAAGTACTTTCCATGTGATCCTTCCCAAGAGAAGATAGAATTAGGATGAAGTATTAAATTTATAATAAACATTGAATTGCGTGAAAGTGTCCTTTCATGCAATTATATCCACATTAGTTTTTTTAACTGTTCAAACATCACTAAAATAGCGAGTCGTATGAGGCTTCTGAAGTGAACACATTAGTCATAGCAACATGCGTTAAAGAGAAACGAAAGGGAAGTCATAAAGCTAAAGATCTCTATATTTCGGATCTATTCAAAAAGATGAGAAAATATGTTGAAACGTATAATTATGACTGGAGAATTATTTCTGCAAAACATGGATTGATTAATCCAGAAAAAGTGATTGATTCCTATGAGGATGAATCACTAGATCAATTTAAATTACTTCAAGGAAAACAAACTGAAAACTTAAGGGCAAAAAAAGAAACATTGAGAAATATAATTGACGAACAGTTGAGACCAGTTCTAACAAACTATGAGCGAATAATTTTAATGTGCGGAAAGCAGTACAGAGACGTTATATTACCATTACTTGAGGAAAAAGAGGTTATAAACTATTTTAAGGGAACAAAAGGAATAGGTGAAATTAAGCAAAAACTCAGTAGTGATATCGCCAAGAAAAAACAGCTCCCTCTCGATGAATATCTCACCGCCGCATAAGTTAAAAAGTTAAGAGGATAACAGTACACCATATTTTTCGTTTTTAAAAAATCTATGCGGAGTGGTGTTGTAAATGAAATTCTATTTACCATTCTGGTGGCCTGATGGGATCAATACGCATTTTGGCCCCTTCTTAGAAACCGTTCCGCATAAAGAAAAAGTTCGAATTTGGAATATCTATAATCCTCCACCCTTAGATGGTATCCTTGTTTCGAGAGTAAATGTAGAATCAAAACCTCCCGAAAATGATGACATTCATACAGCTTTAGACTTCAAAGGATCCATAATGGGCGATTGTGGGGCGTTTTCCTATATCGACGAAGCAGAACCGCCCTACGATCCTATAGACACTCTAGAATTTTATGAAAAATACGGATTTGATATTGGGGTGACCGTTGATCACCTCATTGTTCCTAAATACGATAATGAGAAAGAATATCGACAAGAACTGACCATCAAAAACGCAAAAAAGATGTTTGATGTGTGGAAAAACAAAGAAACTAAATTAAAACTACTTGGTGTTGTCCAGGGATGGAATGCTAACTCTTATGCAACTGCAGCTCTTGAACTCGCTGAATATGGTTTTGATTACATTGCACTAGGAGGTTTGGTACGCGAACCGACAGAAAACATAAAGAAAATCCTAGAGATGGTTCATGCCATACTTCAAACAAACTCTCAAGAAAAAGGCGTACAAACAAAAATTCATTTGTTTGGCATTGCACGAGAGTCACTTTTCGCTACGATGAAACATACAGGAATACACTCTTTCGATAGTGCAGGAAGTCTTCGAAATGCTTGGTTGAGCGCCAAAAAAAATTATTATTTGGATAATGTGCCCTATTGTGCCATTCGCATCCCCAGGCCAAAAGATCTACGAGGTAAAAAAAAGAAATTTGTAGAAGAGCACGAAATTTCGAAAGACCTTTTGGTTAAATTGGAAAAAAAAGCGTTGGCAAACATCCGAGCGTTTCAAAAGCAAGAAATTACTCTTGATGAAGTACTGACAGCATTAAAAGAATATACCTCTGTTTTCACCCCTCCTAAGCAAACAGATCAAATCATCAACGAGTATCAACGGACACTCAATGCTAGACCATGGGAGTTGTGTGACTGCTCACTTTGTAAAAAGATAGGGATTGACATAATTTTCTTCAGAATGCACGAAAGGAATATGCGACGCGGGTTTCATAATGTCTACGACTTTTATAATCACTTCAAAAAGTGGGAACAAAACTATTTACCATCTAAGAAAAACGAAAAGGAAAACCAACAATTGAAGTTAGTTTAGACTATTTGTAACAAGCACTAAATTCAATCATATCGCTAAAGAGTCACTCATTAAGTGCGGAATATTCCCACAGGGACATTGTTTTGTATCCTTTAGTTCTATCCACTTCTTTGTATCACTAGCGTAACGAGGTTTTAGTTTAAAAATCAATACTAATTCTTGCCCGGTTGATAAAAGTTGGTTTCCTTCTATCTTAACTACTACCTTGTTCTTTTTTACATCAACTGTCCATTCGAATGGCTCAGCAATCTCGCTATATGATTTGGTTAGATTAATCTCGCCTATTTTTCGCTTATGATCCATTAGAATTTCGCATGATACTGCGCCATTGAATTTGGAAAATTCATAACTAAGTTTAAGCGCGTCTAAACGCCTAAGTTTTAGCCAATAGTGAAAACATGCTGAAAACTTGTTTTTATTCAGTTTACAAACGTACATTCTCTTTTTATCTTGAATATTGATCGTATATGACTCACCTAGTCGTAAGTTGTTATAGTAACTCTTAATAATTTCCGGTGAGACGGTAGCATTTGCGATCGTTAAATCCTTCAATTTATGGGTGAAGACATTTGGCTCGTAGGGAAGAGACTCATCAAATTCATTTGTAATCTCAACTTCATAAGGGTCATTAGAAGAAAACAAAGTAACATAAGTGATGAAAGGAGCCCTATTTGATAATTTTAAATATTTTCTTCGCTCAAAATAGTCCATTAACCCATCACGTCGAATTTTCCATGTAATATCCTTTGTAAGTAGCCAATGTATTTGCGTATGATTTGTAAAGAATTCAAAGAGGTCGGAATAACGAGATATCTCATTTTCAGATGCTACTTTACTCTGAAAATCGACAGGAATATCCTTTGTAAAATATGAGGAGGGTAGGCTTCGTCCAAAGTACAAAATTCGTTTCTTTATCGTCCAAAAATCAGCAAGAGCCTTTTTTCTCTTCTTCTTTTCCTTATTGATAAGTTCTAATTGTTCCAGTGCATTTAATGCCCTTCTTACATTAGCTAATGGTTCTTGTAGCTGATCTGCCAAATCATGTGTAAAGAACCCTTTTTTGTTTTCGAGAAGTCGAGCATATGCTTTGAGGGCAGTATCATTTTTCCAGCCCATTACCTTTCCGAATGCTTCAATTTTATCTTTATTATTCATCATATCCTCTGAAAGGATAAATTCGCTTGCAGTAGATTTCGATTCTGAGTTTTTGAGTTTCTTTTTAGGCAATAGACTCACAGTTCAGTTTTTTTACAATTATCTCATTCGTCCTATAAAATTTTTTGTAACAGCTTTTTTATTTCATCAAAACTTCAAACCTTAATCAATACACACAAGAAATAAGCATCCAATATCAAAATAAAACACTTAAACAAGTTTTATCCTGGTTATTTTTGCTCCTCAGCGGATTTTTAGTCTTTATATCGATTTAACATTCAAGTACAACTGTGAACCTGTTACAATTTCTGTCATTGGAAATCCCTAAATTCGCTGATTGATAAAAAGAGTATAGAGCATTAAATTCCTGTTTTGAGTACATTTCCGACAAAAACTAGTATATTTGAAAATAAGAGGCATATCTAAGGAGGAATTCCATGGAAGAAATGGATGCAAAGCACATGAACGAACAAGATAGTAAGATGAAGATCTTCGCGGATAGTAAGGAAGCTGCGTTAACCGCGATAATGGCAGCGTTATATGCTGTTCTTACATGGGTTGTAGCCCCGATTGCTTATGGTCCAATACAATTTCGAGTGAGTGAAGGATTAAAGGGATCTGTAATTAAAAAGAAGGTTCTTATTATTAGCTTTATTATTGGGAATGCGTTATCCAATATATTTAGCCCCCAGGCAGGTATTTGGGAATTTCTCTGGATGCCCTTTTGGAACCTCATCGGTGGTGGATCATGTTATCTCATTGCCAATAAACTTACTTACAACTTTAATTACAAAAATGGAGAATACAACCTATTCTATTTTGTTGGTGCTTTCGTGTATGCGTTCTGCATAGCATTCGCTGTAGCATTCATGCTCGCAATTCTCTTTGCCCTTCCCTTTTGGATCCTACTTCCAGTACTTCTTCTACCAGAAGCCATACTGATCGTCGGTCTTACACCTGTAATGACTCGTATTATGAATGAAATAGAGTGGTAAGACCATAACCACTTTTTCCTTACTGTTTTTCTATACTTATGGGATTAGGTTTACTTGAAAAGCCAATCTTCTCTTTTCTTTTTCATATGAGTCTCCAAGACAGTCTTTGTATGAATGTCTCCTACTGTTTCAAAAACCATGTGTGACTGAAGGGGTTTTTTTCTAGCTGGTTCAAATCCCTGAACTGGGCACAGTTCTATTGGTGTTTTAGCTAGAACTTTATGTTCAAAACAATCGCCTTTGACTTCATCTACTGGTTTGTAGTATTTACAATCCCTACAAATGAACTCTTCACGCATTTCCCTTAGGGAAGCGCCTGCCCTTTAGGGTGGGGAAGAATTGAGGGTGTTTTTCACTTTTATTAGGGCCTCTCCACTTTTAAATACGTGTTCTGAGATAGAGGTACGTGGTCTAAAGGCACACCTCTCATAGAAGTGGAAATGGTTAATGACCTCAAGGATGAGGAGCAGTAAACTGGTATAGCCCGACTCTATATGAGGATTACTGGGCTGGGCTGCGGTAAACACGCCCATGTGTTAGCGTGCGATGAGGTTGAAACTCTTTTGCAAAGAAGAGGACTGAGACCAAGCACAGCTAAAAGCCTCACTGCTTTAGCGTGAGGTAGTTTACGCATTTCCCTTCCTCTCCTTTTATCAAATGAAATCGGAATCTTTCACAACATCATTATATCAATCTATTCTTGTAAGATTAGTTGTTATTGTATCACTATAATATATTTTCATGATATAAAATATTTTGTATGAGTTTTTTGACGAAAACTATTAATCCTTAAAACAATAAGATGATGTTCTAAAATGGTCTTAGGAGGTGAATCTATTAGTAGGATCTTACAGGCTGACTAAAGCAGTAAGGGTTCATGGTTGATCCTGTAAGTTGCCCCAAGCAGACCTAGAAAAGTTACTAGAGAGCATAGAAGTCTATCTACCCGAAGGTTCAGTTAAAGAGAAAATGTTAGCAGGAGCAGGAGATGACGCCGCAGTAATACAGATCAGAGATGATCTAGCACTTATTGAAACTGTAGATTTTTTCACACCAAATATTGACGAGCCAATGATTCAAGGAGAAATCTCTGCATGTAATACAACTAATGACATTTATGCGATGGGCGCTGTAGACATTCTTAGTGTACTAGTTGTTATGGGTGCACCAACAAATATGCCTTTTGAAATTTCTCGAGATCTTTTAAAGGGATTTAAAAATTTCTGTGAACGTCTAGGAACACACATTGTCGGCGGACATACTATAATAAATCCATGGCCTTTCATTGGTGGTTGCGTAGTAGGTTTGGCGCACCCAAATAGCATTGTCTATAATCGCGGTGCAAAAGTTGGAGATATTCTTTTCTTAACAAAACCTTTAGGAACGCAACCTGCGATGGCAGCATATCGTTTACTCAAAGAAGAACAACAATTAATTGATTTATCTGAATATTTACCCACTAAAGTGATTGATCGCGCAATACAAAAAGCAATAGAGATAATGACAACAACAAACAGGCCAATAGCAGAGATTATGCAGGAAATCAAGGTTAATGCCGCAACGGATGTAACCGGCTTTGGATTGACTGGGCATGCACGTGAAGTAGCAACACAAAGCAAGGTAAATATTGTGATTGATACTATGCCGATCATAAAAGGAACTAATATCCTTTCTGATCAACTAGGCTATTCATTAATGGAGGGTACATCTGCAGAGACTGCTGGAGGAATGTTACTCTCGTTATCACGTGATAATGTTGATCTATTCAAAGAAAAACTAATAGAAAGAGGAATAAAATCCTTTGAAATAGGGCATGTTAAGGAGGGCAGCGGACAGGTGAATATTGTGCCTGATATAAGAATTATTGAAGTTTAGACGGCGCGTAATGAAAAAGACAGAAACCGCAAGGAGGGTCTTTAGAACTTTCCACCAATGCAGGTGGCACCGTCAAAATTCTCGAATTTCTAAATCATATCATATCTTCGCAAGAAGACCCCTCAACTTGTTGGGTGGTAGTTCACTTCTCTCCGTAGTCAACATTGCCAAATGCTTTGTTGTATTCATTGCTGAGTAACTCGTCGACCACATGCGTATACTTCTGCGTCGTAGATAGATTTGAATGCCCCAGCTGTTGTTGAATAACCCTTACATCCATACCTCTGGATAAAGCAGTCGTAGCAAAGAAATGTCGTAGTTTATGACAACTGATAGCGGGATTTATACCTGCCAGATCTCGATATTTTGCAACTATATGTTGAATGGTACGAATGGCAATTCTTTTCCCATTCCTACTTATAAATAATGCATCTTTTTCTTCGATCTTAGGTCGGATTTTTAAGTAATCGTTGATTAGATCAAGCGCTGTAGTGCTAATTTTAACGTATCTGTGTTTTCCTCCCTTTGAAACAAGCCTTAGCGTTTCCTTTTCAAAATTGATATCTTTTAAACTTAAGTTATGGATACCTTTTACACGTGCTCCAGTATAGATAAAAACAGCTAAAATCGCTAAATCACGAGTCTTATAATTTGAATTTCCTTCTTTGACAGTTTCAATAAGTTTATGTATTTCTTTTTCCGTGGGAAAAATTGGCAATGTATGATCTAGTTTTGGTGTTTTGATTTCACCCATTGGACTTGTCTTAAGGTATTTCTCTCTTAACAAAATGTCATAGAATGTTCTGAGAGTCGAAACCTTTCGAGCTAAAGTGGTTTTTTTGTATCCTTTATCGCGTTTTAAATGAACTAAAAAGGCTCTAATATCTCTTGTTGTGACATTTATAAGGGGTTTTTTAGTGAACTTGGAGAACAACGTCAGATCGTGAAGATACTGATTAAGGGAGGAACTTGCAAGCCCTTCTTCAACTTCTTTGATCACACGGAATTGATCGATTAATTCTTCATCAGATACTAATTCTGTTTCCGACATATTTGACCCTTCTAAAGGAAACGTAAGATTTATTCTTTTAATTCTAATTCATAGATTTAAAGCTTTATATTTTTAATATTTCTGGAAATTCTATTCGCTTTTCGGCTACAAATACTTACGTCGGGATTATAATAATAAGTTTATGTAAAAGGTTTAGTAACATCTCGATAAGATCATTTCAGAATTCTTTTCCATTTTTTTAAGTCTCTTTGTCTGTATTTTTCAATTACTTTTATTAAGACCGCTTCGAGATCAATATTTCTCTTATTTGCCAAAGATATCAGTACAAATAGTAGATCACCAATTTCTAATTCTAATTCCGCTTCAAAATTGATGTGTGAATCTTCTTTTGCTATAGGACGAAATCCTTTTAGGCGCTGCAAAACGTGTGCAATTTCACCTAATTCTTCTATCATTCGAGCTAAGATAATGGGATCTTCCCAGTATCCTCCTATTTCATTGATAAATTCATCAACGATTTTTTGAAGTTCTCGTAATTCCAATGGTCTTCCCTCATCAGTGATATATTGAAAAAATGTAATTTTTTAATCTTATTTTGTAAGAATTTATCTAGTAACAAAACTCCTTTTCTGAGTTCCTCTATCAGATCTCAAGGGATGGATATGGACGTGATCAGATCTCTTACTGAAGTAATTCTCACAAAATATAAAAATAATGATTGTGGTGCTTTTACTAAGTAACGAAGCGAAGTGATATCCATGAGGATTGAGTTACCGGGTAAAAACTGCGAAAACTGCGGTAAATGCGTTATTCTATGCCCAGATAATCTTTATGTCGTTGACCTGACCACAGAAAAAGCGATAATAGCTGACGATACCGTTTTCAATGAATTAGAAGATCGTATAAGTGGCGCCTTGCTTAGCTTAATTAAAGAGCAAATACATAGTGACGGAAAAATTACCGAAGATGAAAAAGCGCTTCTAGGTGTTATCACACGTAGTTTCTCAACGTTTCGTAATATGCGAAAAGTCGCAGAGCCAATTCTATTCTCAGCAAAAAAATATCTTTTCAAAAAGATCTGGGAAGAAGCAATAAAGGACGATGTCATTAGCGAAGATGAGCAAGCAATACTTGACATCATGGTTGATAAATTAAAAATCGCCCCAAATGAAAAAGAACAATTCATTTCGGAAGTTGAAGCCGAAGCGGCAGCTATTAAGAAGTTAAAGCAAAAATTGGCAAAGTAGGTTTTCACCATAATTATTTATAACAAGCCTTCCTTTTTGATTTTAAAACTTACCTTTTTACTGAGATTACTGTTCTAGTGGATTTTTTTAGTTTTTACGCGTCTTTTAATTTTATAGGGGTCATGTTTGTTCACTTTCTTCACAGATCTAAAAATCAGTTAGGTATAAATTGTAGAAAGACCTCACATAAATAGTGGTGAAAAATATGCCTTTACAACCATTTACAAGAAATTTTAAAGATGAAAGTACACATACAGGATTTCAGTTCACCTTTTATTGCGACAATTGTGGCGACGGCTACAAAACAAAATTCATAGAGTCAAAATCCTACAAGAAGAAAGGCCTTCTAAGAAAACTTTCAAAGGCAGCTTCAACTGTGGGCCGTTTTACTGGAACTGGGTCATTTAGTCTTGGAACTGGGTACGAAAGTTATCCGCCTGCATGGCATAAAGAGCACGAAAAAGCTTTTGAAAAAGGCTGGAACGAAGCCATAGAACATTTCCATAAATGTCCGAACTGTGGTAAACATGTCGATGACAACTGCTGGAACGATCAGACGGATCTGTGTACGAAGTGTAGTCCCAGAGAGGCAATAGAGGTCGCTGTGGCAAGATCAGATAAAATGAGGACAGATATAAGAGCAAAGGCTGCTCAGACTGAAGTATTTACTGGAGAAGTCGATAAAAGAACGACATTATGTCCAGAGTGCGGTAAACCTGCTGGCGAAGGCAAATTCTGTAGCGAATGTGGTGCCCCTCTTGCACAAATCCAATGTCCCAAATGTGGAGCACAACTTAAACCTGGCACAAAGTTCTGCAACGAATGTGGACATAAACTCTGAAACATAACATACCGTAGCATCTCTTAAACATTATATTATTAATGCTGCGGTAATCATTCAATTTTTTCCTTTAATCGTTTTTGCTTTAAGCGTTATAACAATAATTGAATAAATGTATTTTTTCAGTAAATCGCATTTGTGACAAATTTTCTGTCGGCTAAAATGAGAACTGGAATTGACATTAAAAACTTCTATATAGAAACTATGTGTAGCCGGTATAGATATAACTCTCAAAAATAACTGAGAGATAGGTCTTCAATCGAAAAATTTCTTTAGATTATTAAAAATAACCAACTTTGTAATCAACTAATTCAGAGATACCCTAACAATCTTCTTAATCGTTTCCCTTTTCGATCTCATAAAATAAGGGGAGCAAAAGATGGAATGGATCGAAAATAAACAAGAAATGAAAAACCGAGGGTATATTTCAGTTTTAGAACGAGAAGACAGTCTATACAAGATAACTGTTGATAAACCTTCTGTATATTGGGCGGAGGCGTGTAGTGGTTACTATAT
>NZ_JAHPYX010000021.1:0-7683 GCF_019058535.1 Candidatus Borrarchaeum sp. | reverse complement strand
TCACTACAACCAACGTGTGGATCATTGGACTGGTAAATCTCGCTGTATGCATGGTTTGTGTGGGCTCTTGCGGTATAGTAATTCCATTCTTGTACACAAGAAACATCTTTGCATGGAGTTTCGACCGTCTTCTACCAAGTAAAATAGCAGACCTAGACAAACGTGGAAATCCAGTTTGGGCAATACTTATAATGTTCATAACTGCTCAATTTGCGAATTTCCTGACGTTCTTCACAGGAGTGTTTGCGTTTCTGCTATACTCAATGTTGGGCTGGTTTATAGGAGTATTCATTCTATCCATTGCTGCGATATGGTTCCCCTATAGAAGAAAAGACATCTTTGATGCCGCGCCACCTCTAGCGAAGAAAATGATCGGACCAATCCCCTTGATAAGTCTCTTCGGGATATTATCCCTATTTGTTTCAATCTGGGTCATTGTTGCGTCCCTGACACCAGGAGCAATTGCATTCTTCGTATCTGTGGAGTATATTATTGGCATGGTTATAACATTGATTATAGGACCTGTATGGTACTTCATAGCACGTGCGTATTGGCAATCTAAAGGTCTACCAATCCATCTAGCACATAAAGAATTGCCTCCAGAGTAAACTCAACAATTTCAACAATGCTCTACCTTCTTACCCCTTTTTTCTTTTTCTTATAACAAGAATTAAAAAAAACTATTTTTCTTAACCAAAAGAGTTTTATTGTGTTCGTTTTTTACTACTACGACATCCTGTCTATACTAGAACGATTAGCACTGAGCGAAATTTGGATGTAGAACCAAAATGGCAAAAACTCAACTCTTTTTCACAACTGATATTCATGGAAGTGACGTTTGTTTTCGTAAGTTTATTAATGCTGGAAAGGCGTATAAGGCCGATGTCCTTGTTCTAGGTGGAGATATTACAGGAAAAATGATCATTCCGATAGTTGAACAAGATGATGGCTCACACGAGGCAGAATATTTAGGTTCAGATCTTGTTTTGAAAACTAAAGAGGAACTTGAAGCCTTAGAAAAAAATATCAAACTAATTGGAGCCTACTTTTATTATACGAATGAAAATGAACTATCCGAATTCCGACAAGACAGATCCAAAATTAAAGAATTATTTGAGAAACTTATTCGTGCACGTTTAGAAGAATGGGTTGTGTTAACTGAAGAACGATTAGCTGGAACAAATATCAAGTGTATCATAAACCCTGGTAACGATGATGCTTATTTTATTGACGATATTTTGAAGAAATCAGATATAATAATTGTTCCAGAAGGTAAGAACATTCAGATAGACGAATATCATGAAATGATTTCCACTGGATTTGCAAATATTACTCCGTGGCATTGTGAACGTGATGTTCCAGAAGAAGAAATTGAACAGAAAATTGAAGCTATGACTTCACATGTTAATGATATGGAAAACTGTATTTTCAATTTTCATTGCCCGCCTTTTGACGCCGTCATTGACTATGCGCCTCTCTTAGATAAAAACATGAAACCTGTATTGACAGCAGGAGGCGAGCCAGAAATGATTCCTGTAGGATGCAAAGCAGTACGCGCCGCTATTGAGAAATACCAACCTTTATACGGTTTACATGGTCATATTCACGAAAGCAAGGGATATACACGTATCGGAAGAACTATCTGCTTGAACCCTGGCAGTGAGTATGGAGAAGGAGTTGTTCGCGGAGTAATCTTAGTTCTAGATATAAAACCCAAAAAATGCAAATGGATGTTTTCAGAGGGATAATAAGAATTCTAATCAACATCTAAACTTTGGACTTCTTCGTACCATCGTTTTTTTGTGCCAGTTTTTGCGCGTTTTTGCCATCTTTTGGTCTTTTCTTCCAGATCAATTCGCTCTAAAAGTTCATTAATTCTATCTATCGCAAAAGATTGATCTTCTTCTGATAGTGCATTACTGTATTTTGGTACCCATACTTTAGTTTTATTTAGATTTGTTGTAACAGTATACCAAAATCCCCAATCGTCAGCCAGTATCCTAGCAATAAAACCTCCATCAATAATTTCTGTATTTTTTTCTGCATCATCTTCGATATCGTGTTCACATACAAGCATAATCGTATCTTTGATATCCTTCTCATTGATCTCAACTATTTGCATTTTTTCCAACAGCATTTCTTCTAAGGGAATGGTGGGTTTATCAATTTCCAAGCGTTTTTTCTTCCTATCAAAGTCAATTATGTGACAGAAACGGAGTCTTTCAAGAAAAAAATCGACTTTTAAATTCTTGTATTTTGGACTTTGAAAAACTATCCGACTGACGATTGGATCTGCAAAAATCTCACGAAATCTTAGGTCGTACATTAACTTTCGTATAGGGGTTTTGTGTTTGTTATAAGCCATATAGTCGATATCTGTAATTGATCGGTGGACCTCAGCTCCGTGATGCAGTAGAGGTGCATACTTAGGACAATGAATACGAAAGGCGATCGAACCTAGCAACCTTAAGATTATATCACGCTCTTCAGCAATTTCTATAATTCTAAATGCTTCTTGCATAAATTTTTCATCATCAATAAGATTTTCGCCGCTCATACGAAATGTCACCTGTTCTCAACACAAAACTACTACTTTTTGCTTCTTAGAGAGGATTTCAGTTAACATCAATA
Source organism: Candidatus Borrarchaeum sp. (assembly GCF_019058535.1). Taxonomy (NCBI): domain Archaea; kingdom Promethearchaeati; phylum Candidatus Borrarchaeota; class Candidatus Borrarchaeia; order Candidatus Borrarchaeales; family Candidatus Borrarchaeaceae; genus Candidatus Borrarchaeum; species Candidatus Borrarchaeum sp. The sequence goes on along the minus strand of NZ_JAHPYX010000021.1, from coordinate 5,052 downwards.
AAATTTTTGCATCTTCAATTGTTGTAGAATACAAAGTATTGAAATCAAACAGTATTAATGAAATTTAAGTTTAACCCTTTAAGTTGCAAATAGAAAACAATATCACGTTTCTGAGAACACATGGGAAGCCATAGTTTTTTATATAGGGAATAAATAGATGAGTATTTCCAATGGATATTGAAGAGATTTAGGTGAATACAATGGAAAAAAATGTTACAAAATCTTTTGACGTGATTGATAGAGATGAAAAGGTCATTGGATCTTCAATTCATATTCGGTTTTATCCACTTTCCATTGAATCAGGAAAAGGTGTGTATTTATACGACTCTGATGGGAATGAATATTTAGACTTCAATGCAGGCGCTGCAGTTGCTATAGCCGGCTACAGACATCCAAAAATAGTAAAAGCAGTCCAAGATCAGGTCGAAAAACTAAGTCATCATTGCTTTACTTTGCATAGTAATCCAGTGGTAGTCGAATTAGCGGAAAAATTGATCCAGATCACGCCTGGTGACTGGGCAAAAAAAGTCTGGTTCGGGTTATCTGGTTCTGACGCGAATGAAACCATTTATAAACTAGTCCCATATGCTACAAAAAGAAGACGCATTATGAGTTTTATGGCGGCTTATCACGGACAAACCATGGGCGCTTATACTTTATCTGGGCACACTGCTCAAACAGAGATCGTAGGCTTACCAAATGTCGTCAAAGTTCCTTATGCCTATTGCTACAGATGCCCTTTCGGAAAAGATCTTGAATGCCCAGCATGTGGTCTTCAATGTGTTGATTTCATAGAAAATCAGGTAATGACAACGATTTGTCCACCCGAAGACACATCATGCCTACTAATCGAACCAATCCAATCTGACGGTGGTGATATTCCTCCTCCACCCGAATTCCTGAAAGGACTTAAAGAACTCTGTGAGAAACACAGTATTTTATTCGCAGTTGATGAAGTAAAACATGGATTTGGTAGAACTGGAAAGATGTTTGGCATTGAATGCTTTGATATCGAACCAGATATTATAACAATGGCCAAACCTATGGCAAACGGGATGCCATTAAGCGCATGTGTTGCTCCGTCAGAAATATTAGATTCTTTGGTTGCAGGACATCTCTTGACTACAGGTGGACATCCTGTGTCAGTAGCAGCTTCTCTTGCTACTTTGGAAGTCATTAAAGAAGAAAATCTCGCACAGAATGCAGCAGAAATGGGAGATTATCTGATTAAAAGACTAAGTGAAATTCAAGAAGAACGTAGTTTGATTGGAGACGTTCGTGGAAAAGGATTGATTATTGGTGTCGAGTTAGTTAGAGATCAAAAAACAAAAGAACCAGCTTCATTAGAATGCGCTAAAGTCATGTATCGAGCATGGGAACTTGGATTAATTTTAATCTACGTGGGTGTTCACTCAAATACAATAGAGATCACACCTCCGCTTATAATTAACAAAGAACATTGTGACAAAGCAGTTGATATAATTAACCAGTCTATTAAGGACGTTGAAGAAGGCAAAATATCTGATGAAAAAATTGCGAGATTCGCTGGCTGGTAATACTAACTTTTTTTCTCTTTTTTTCTCTTTTATTACTATTTGAAGTTCAATTCATAGTTTTTTTTGAAAATCAATCATCCCATAACAAAATACTTTTGTATTAGAAGTGAAATCAATCATTTTACTGTCTTATTGATTAAATAGGGTGAGAACATGCCTGAAAAAACTCTAAGCTTTTTTGAAAATTCATTAACTCAATTAGATAATGCCTCAAAAGTCTTGGAACTTGATCCGTCAATTCACAAAATGCTGAAAAAACCAGAACGTGTATTGACAGTTTCTGTACCGATTTGTTTGGATGATGGAACAACTGAAGTATTCACAGGATATAGATCTCAATATTCAACTGCGAGAGGACCAGCAAAAGGTGGCATACGATATCATCCAAATGTATCACTTGATGAAGTAATTGCTTTGAGCATGTTAATGACATGGAAATGCGCTCTAGTCGGTATACCCTTCGGAGGGGGGAAAGGAGGAGTAGTTTGCAATCCAAAGGAAATGTCTGAAAATGAACTCAGACGCATGACGCGGCGATATACAGTAGGGATTCTCCCAATTATAGGTCCAGAACAGGACATTCCAGCACCCGATGTATACACGGGTTCTCGGGAAATGGCCTGGATAATGGACACCTACAGCATGATGAAAGGATACAGCGTCCCAGGAGTTGTTACTGGCAAGCCACTGAATATAGGAGGCTCTTTAGGACGAAATATCGCCACCGGACGTGGCGCAACATTCGTTTTATTTGAAGCGCTGAAGCATTTTAATATGTCTCCAAGTAATGTAACATGTGCAATCCAAGGATTCGGAAATGCAGGATCAGTAGCAGCATTTTTTTTGCATGAGATAGGTAGTAAAGTCATTGCTGTCTCCGACTCTAAGGGAGCGGTATATAACAAAGAAGGCTTTAATCCAAACAAAGTTATGGAACACAAACAGAAAACTGGATCGGTTGTCGATTGTGAGGGATGCGAAACAATTTCCAATTCTGAACTCTTAGAACTTGAATGCGATGTATTAATGCCAGCAGCCCTTGAAAATGTAATAACAAAGGAAAATGCTACAAATATAAATGCAAAAATCGTCATAGAAATAGCAAACGGTCCTACCAGTTCAGAAGCAGATAAAATATTATATGATCGCGATGTTTTTCTAGTTCCGGATATTCTAGCCAATGCTGGAGGCGTCACCGTCAGTTACTTCGAGTGGAGTCAGAGTCTGACTGGTTGGCTATGGACTGAAGAGGAAGTGTTGACACGCCTGGAAAAAATTATGCAACAAGGATTTAGAGATGCCTTAAAAGTTTCTAAAGAAAAAGAGATTAGTATGAGAACTGCTTCACAAGTTTTTGCAATAGATCGTGTTGCTGATGCAATTAAGACGAGAGGGCTCTTTCCCTAAGATATAATCACCTTTTCTTTTTTTTTAAAATCTTTGCAAAACGATTTGAATGCACAGTTTGTTGCTGTAAGAAAAGCGAATTATATACACCATAAGAATTTTTTGGTTGAAAAAAATTACCTTAAGTAAAATTTCTTAGTTTAAAGGCAAGATTCAGTACTTTTCTTTTTTTTCTTCAATGTTTGAAGTGCGAAATCGACTAAAAAGATTTTTATACTTTTTTTACAAATGTAAATACTGTACAACAGTACACCCGTAATCATTATGATAATAGGGAAAGGGGAGAAATCTTCATGACTTTTTATTTCGAAGATCTGAAAAATTTGGTAATTGACCGTGGATTCTGCACTCAATGTGGCACATGTGCTGCAGTTTGTAGTATAGTTCAGATAGATAGCGGAGTTCCGTATGTAGAAGACTTAGATGATTGTACAGGATGTGGTCATTGTTTCACAATGTGTCCTCAGATTAATATAGGATACGAGAATATAGGAAGTCTTTTTCAAAAAGCAGATCAAACAGAAATTGGGCCAATAATGAAAATCCGATCGGTTAGATTGAACAAGCGCCCCGAGTTTGCTCAAGATGGCGGTATTATAACCAAATTAGTCGAAGAGCTTCTTTCAAAAGGAGTTATAGATGCTGCAGTATTAACAAAAAGAGATTCTTTCTGGCACCCAATTACAGAAATAGTAACAGAAGATAACACTGTAGTAGATTTTGCTGGCTCTAAATATACGACAAGTACACCAATCCCGAGCTTAATTGAAGCCACCAAACTTTATGATAAGGTCCTTTTTGTCGGTCTACCGTGTCATTTAAGAGCCGTTCGCAAACTACAACTCCAAAATGGTGAGATTTTCAATTCGAAAAGCCTTCATGGTGTTGTGGGTCTTTTCTGTATGGAATCTTTTCTCTATAATCGAATTTTCGGTAATCCAGGAGTCCTTGGCTTGCCTTCAGAAATACAGGCTATGCAAATCAAGAAAGGGAAATTAGAATACAGAAAGAATGACGGTTCAACCTCTGAGATGGACTTAGAGGATTTATCGTTGAACTTAGCCATCAATAATTATTGTAAAATATGCCAGGATTTCACAGCATCGTTGGCGGACGTGTCGGTAGGTTCGGTCGGGAGTAAATCACTTTATAGTACTGTCATTATCAGAAACTCTACTGGAGAGCGTCTTTTTAATGTATTAGATGAAATAATTGAGGAATCAGCAAATATAAAGCAAATTAAGACGTTATCTGATAAGAAAAGACTTTCAAGAGAACCGCTACTTTCTATGCTTGATTATTACGCTATGTTTCCTTCAATGCCATTAAATCAAGGAGATACAAGGAGCAAACGATCGAGTGGAATGTGTGAGGTATGCTCTGGTTGTGGTGAATGTATTATCGGATATTATGCTGATACCGGTGCTGCTGACTATTGTGGGGATATTGATCCCAGGGTGAAGTTTGGCAGGGCGACTTTCGGCTCGGTAAAGCGATTGCCGTCAATCGATGACTTCCAAATCAAGCCTAGATGGAGGGGAGGCTATAAGAAAAAGTTAGAACTTGGTAGGGAACCTATATACCAAGATGCAAGTCTCTTTGAAATTCTTGGTGGAATTAAATGTAAAATTCCAGTAATAATTGCAGCAGTAGGCTCTACTAAGGTCGCAGACAGGGTTTCAGCTGAACTTTCAGAAGGTGCAGCCCGCGGTGGAATAATCAGGACAATTGGTGAAAATGTGCTTAATATGCACGGAAAAGCAAGATTAATCGAGGAAATTGATGAATTTGGACAACATTGGGACTCTAAACATGGAGGACTGGTAGTTCAGGCAAACATTGAAGACTGGATCGCAGGTGTACCAGCAATTGTAATTGATCATGCACGCGAACAATACGGCTCAAAATTCGTCAATGATGCATTGGGATTTGAATTAAAAGGAGGTCAAGGAGCAAAACCCGGTATGGGAGGCGAAGTCAGAATTTTTGATAGAAACAAAGCCCGCATGCTTAAAGGAAAGGGCTATATTCTATTTCCTGATCCAGATATTGCTCCAGCCGGGCCAGAAGGCTACGAAAGGCACTCAGC
>NZ_JAHPYX010000229.1:0-5305 GCF_019058535.1 Candidatus Borrarchaeum sp. | reverse complement strand
TTGCAGTGATTGGAGGTGGACTTGCGGGTATAAGCTTAGCTTTATCATTTGCAAGGGCGGGCTTGGAAGTTATCCTCATCGAAAAATCCCCAACGTTAGGTGGAAAGATTGCAAGATGGAGTACTATTCATGATGTTAAAGAGTGTGCGTCATGTTATCTTACAGAGTTAATTAGCCGAGTCGTGAAAGAGAAAAATGTGAAGATTTTTACAAACACCACTGTCGAAAGAGTGTCTGGGCACGTTGGTAATTTTGAAATTGAATTGCTAATCCATCCTAGATTTGTCGACGTGGATGATTGTACCGGTTGTAAGAGATGCTCCAATGTGTGTCCAAATGAAAAACCAGATGAATATGAATTCGGACTTAAGCAAAGAAAGTTCATCCATATCCCTTTTTCAAATGCATATCCCTACGCCTCTGTCATAGATGAAGAATCTATTGAAGATTGTAGAAACTGTAGACTGTGTGAAGAATCTTGTCCGACGAACGCCATTAACTTAGAAGAAAAAACCAAAAAATTGAGAATCAATGTAGGGGCAAAGGTGCTAGCAATTGGTTCTGACTTATTTCAAGATTTGTCAGCATATCAACATAACCCTCAAAATGATGTGTTGACATCAGCTGAGTTTGAAAGGATTCTAGCTTCTGATGGTCCTACTAGGGGTAAACTGATCAAACTTTCTGATGGAAACCCACCAAAGAGTATAGCAATAATCCAGTGTGTCGGGGGAACCGATAAATGCTCTACCTATTGTTGTACCCTTACTAAAAAGTACATTGATGAAATCGAAAAGAGGTTACCAGAATGCGAACTTCATGTATTCTATGATATCAGTAGAATACCACAGAACCCAGTTATGTGGTTTACGCCAGAACATAAGATTTTTCATTGGGCAAAAATCCTTAAAATCGAAGTAGAGGGGACTAGGAAATATATAGCGACAGAATCAGATCGTTTTGAAACCGACATGATTATTCTAAACATTGGTATGGTCCCTAACAAAAGCTTAAAAGAACTGAGAGAATCGGCCTTAGACTTCAGTTTAGATTCTAAAGGATTTATGTCAGACATTACATTAGCTTCGGGTATTTTTGGCTGTGGTTCTGTAAGAGGACCAGCGGATTATAAAACCACGATTTCTGCAACAAATGATGTTGCGATAAAGGTTATCGGTCTCTTGTCAAAAGATCATTTGATACCAGAAATTCATGGCATCACAATAGATACTAACAAATGTGGATTCTGCGGATTGTGCGTTACTTCATGTCCCTACAGGGCTATTTCCATTGATTCGGAAGACGTAATTATCGATCAATTTAGTTGTAAGGGATGCGGCATTTGCGTTGCAGTTTGTCCGACGAAAGCAATTGAAATGCAGATTGATACTACGCTCAAAATGATGAAAACAATTGAAACATACTCAAAATTTTCACAATCGCCAAAAATTATCGCCTTTGCATGCGAGTCGTGCGGTTACTCAGCAGCCGATGACGCAGGTCTAAAGAAAATACAGTACACGCCAAACGTTTTGATTGTAAAGGTGCCCTGTACGGGAAGAGTCGACGTGCGCTTCGTACTCTATTCCTTCGAACAAGGTTTCGACGGAGTGTTAGTAATAGGGTGTCAGAAAGAATCTTGTAAATATATAGACGGTTTCTCGAAAGCAGAAAAAAGAATAATGTTGCTAAAAGAACTTGTTCCCGAGCTCAAGGATAAACTCCACATAGTTTCGCTTTCCGCTATTGACAGTCATAAATTTGCATCCATAGTAAACGATTTTTATAGAAGATTATCTGGATTAGAGAGTCCTACTATCACCGCAACGCAATAAAGCGAACTTACAATTTGATAATCATAAGAACGATCGAAAATGGAGAGAAACTTAGTGAAACCTAAAATCTTAGTAACTTCATTAACATCCTGTAACGGGTGTCTTACCTCTATTATAGAATTAGATATCTTTCCAGAACTTTTAGAGTCCGTTGATTTTATTTTCCCACTAATTGAAGATAACGACAATATCGACAATTGTGACATAGCTTTAATAGAAGGAAGCGTTTCTCAAGAGGAACAGAAAGAGGAACTTTTAGAAATCAGAAGGAAGGCTAAGAAGGTCATTGCCCTTGGTACTTGCGCAATCTCAGGTGGAATTACTTCACTTTCAGATGAAATAGATCCAATACCAATTAACGATATAATAGAGATAGATGGATTCATTCCGGGATGTCCTGTTCCTACAGATTTCCTTGGAAACACTCTAATGGCACTTTTGAATGGTGAAAGAGTTAAATTATCTCTAAAGAATCTATGTTCAGAATGCGAATTAAGGCCCGATAATGGTTTTAAAAGCAAAATAAAAGTAGATAAACTAATACCAGAAAAAATGCCTTTTGAGTGTTTTTTACATGAAAATGTACTTTGTCTTGGCCCCATAACGAGAGCAGGGTGCAAAGCAAAGTGTATAAAGGCAAATATCCCATGCGAAGGGTGTATGGGGCCTATAGTGCCAGATTTTATGTCCAATATTGTCAATTTCTTTTCATCTATTGAAGTTTCTGAGGACATTATAACTAGTGGTATTTATTCAAAATTCACACGTCCAAAAAGCTTTGTGAAGAGGGGTGAACAAAACGAAAAAAATGACAATAAAACCATTAACCAGAATTGAAGGTCACGGACAGATAGAGATCTTTGTAAACAAAGACAAAGATGAAGTTTCAAGAGTAAATTTCTCAACGCTAGATTACAGAGGAATTGAGAAAATCCTTATCGGAAAAAAAATCTCAGAGATTCCTAGATTAGTTTCGAAGATTTGTGGATTCTGTTCTGCGGCACACATAGTTGCATCTTGTAAAGCTTTTGAAAAAGCCTTGGATATAGAACCCACGTATGCCTCAGCCTTATCAAGACAATTAGTCTTAATAGGAGAAACAATTACTAATCATATGATACATTTTGTGTACATGGCACTGCCGGATTTATTAAGTCTAGCGTCCGCAAGTCAAGAAAATGATGTAATACTTAATCGATCGGAACTTTTCGTAAAGGCTGCAAAGCTCATAAGTATCGGGAAAAATGTGACGGAAATTGTAGGTGGACGCGCTGTTCAACCTGTTTCTATAATTATCGGCGGAATGTCAAAAAATTTAACAGAAAAAGAAATAAACCTTTTAAAAAGGAGTTTAAAAAGCGGTATTGCTATTGCTAAATTTTTCCTTAATTTTGCACAGGAAATAATCGAAAAAATTGATGATACAGTAAAAATGTTTGAATTGAAAAATCCGTTGTATATGGGACTTCAGAGAGATGGAACATATAGTATCTATGATGGGCGCTTAAAAATTGCGAATGAAGACAGAGAAACTTTGGCAACTTTTGATGTAAACGATTATGACAAGTTCATCATTGATAATAGAATAAAAACTTCAAGCCTCACTTCATCAAGTACGCAAGAAAGAGGAAGAGGTCTTTTGGTAGGACCTCTAGCGAGGTATCACATAACAAACGAATATGGGGTTTATGAAGTTCATGAAATCCTTAAGGATTTTCAGAAATGGGATGAAAACATTTTAATGATGAATGTCTTAAGGTTGATTGAAATCCTTGTATGCTTATATAAAGGGCTTTTGATCCTCGATAATACAGAAATAACTAAAGAACAACCTGTTTTTGTTACATCTACGAAGTTAAAATACGATAACATATTTAGCGCCGTGGAAGCACCTAGAGGAACCTTAATTCACTACTATAAAGTGAATGAAAACATGACCGCCAATGATGTAAAAATCCATGTCCCAACAGAGTTAAACACCTTTTCAATTCACGAAATTCTAAACAGAATTTGTCAAAAAGAATTCACTAAAAATAAATCTCTTGAGACCGTACAAGAGACTGCGAAATTTATAGTGAGATCTTTTGATCCCTGCATTTCATGTTCATCTGTCAGCCTTCAAAAAGCACACCACGTTTGATTTTAAAATTTCATAACAGAAAATGCTATCAACAAACAACCCATAGTAGTGTCAGTTTTTTGCCAGACTTTAATACAGAGTTTCTTGAAATGTTTATAGGGACAAAGTTCCCTTAAGGTGTTTTGAAGTTCCTTTCCTAACTAGTTTTTTCATAGGGTGATGGAATTGACTGATGACGTCATAACATCAGAAGAAATGGCAATTGTAGATATGAACACTGTATATCTTGGTGTTCCAGCGCTTTTACTAATGGAAAACGCTGGTAGAAGCATAATAGATGCAATTCTTGAAAATTATCCGGGATCGATCGCAGGAAAAAAAATAGTTTTGTTCGCAGGATTAGGCAATAACGGCGGAGATGGGCTAGTTGCAATTAGACATCTTTCTCACTACGGATGTAAAGGTTTGGTACTCCTTCTAGGTCGACCTGAACAAATTAGATCTGACCTTGCACGAACTAATTGGGAGGTTCTGCAAAAACTTCCTCTTTCTGTCAAATTAATGTCATTAAAAGATTCCTCTCAATTACAAGACCTCAAAAAAGAGATCACGACCGCAGATATAATAATTGATGGAATCCTAGGCACTGGGATCAAAGGAAAAATAAGAGAACCGATTTTGTCTACGATTAAACTCATTAATTCAGCCTCAGAAAGAGCATTTATTACCGCTATTGATGTACCAACAGGACTGGATCCAAATACAGGGAAAACACAAAGGCCCACTGTAAAGGCAAATATTACAGTTACACTTCATAAAGCAAAACCCGGTCTTGTAATGAAGAAAAACGAGAAATACACTGGTAACGTAATCGTGAAAAAAATTGGAATACCTTGGGACGCCGAATATATTGTAGGACCGGGCGATCTTGCAAATATTATCAAACAAAGGTCACCTCATTCACATAAAGGAAATTATGGAAGACTTGTTATAATAGGTGGGGGAATAGATTATACTGGTGCACCAGCACTTTCTGGAATGGGTGCACTTAGAACTGGGGCAGATTTGGTGTTTGTTATTACCCCAGCAAAAGTCGCTGTCAATATTCGAAGTTTTAGTCCTGACATAATCGTCCGCGAAACACCAGGGAATGTGATATCGGAAGAAAGTATACCAATAATAGAAGAAATGTTAAACCAAGCGACCGGCCTTATCATCGGACCGGGATTGGGACTCGAAAAAGAGAGTTTTGATACTGTCCTTAAGATATTAGAAATGGTAAAAACAAACAACTTGCCAACGGTTGTAGATGCTGATGGACTAAAAGCTATGAGTCAAGAGCCAGCGATTTTTAAGGGATTACCAGCAGTACTTACTCCTCATGCTAAAG
>NZ_JAHPYX010000020.1:0-4593 GCF_019058535.1 Candidatus Borrarchaeum sp. | reverse complement strand
CCTCTATATATGGTACCGTGAGTGTACCCGTAATGCCCGACTGGGTGGAGGCATATCCTCCTGTAAGCAACCAGTCAGTTTGTGACAGGGCTAAACGTGAGGATGCCCGTGCATGAGGTCTTATCCAGCGTGGCAAGAGAGTCCCCTTAGTGTGTGCAGTGTGCTAACCTGTCGGACAGACAGGTAAAAGATTAATAGCACTCTTCAGGCAGATAAGGAAGGGGCAGGATAAGGGTGAGCAGCGTGTGCAACCTGGTAAGTTTCCGTAAGCCCATAGATGTAGTGACAGTGGCGAAGCGTCGCCTCCCGTGAGGGAGCGAGAACTACAGTGGAAAGCTGGAAGCCCTATCCGAAGGGATGGGGAGGATGTCACTGAACAAGTCCTTAAAATAATTGTATTTGTGTAATTACATTTGATTAAAAAGGTTGCGAAAGCAACTGTTATCATGCTTGATGCGTATAGATAGTTTCTATCTTAATACGGCAATGTTACTTTTGTTGATATGACATTACTGTTTTTAATATTATTGATACCACATTACTGTTTTTAACAAAAAATCTAGATTCTGCTAAGGATAGAAGGATATGACAGAACTTATACCTAGTATCTTAATTGTTGGAGTGGGTGGTGCTGGAAATCATATAATAACGCGGTTAAGTGAAAACGGTCTCTTTGATAATGTTCCAGCACTGAGAACACTGGGAATAGATACCAATGTCCAAAATCTCCACAATACAACTTGTGATACAAAGCTTGCAATTGGTAAGCAAGTTTGCAAAGGATTAGGTGCTGGAAAGGATCCAAAAAGAGGAAAAGCGGCTGCAAAAGAAAGTATCTCTGAAATTAGAAATCATATTCAAGCAGATATCGTTTTTTTAATTGTCGGATTAGGAGGAGGAACAGGCACAGGTGCTGCTCCAATAATTTCACAAATTGCTAAAAATAAGGGTATTTTGACCATCTGTATTTCAACTCTTCCGTTCGATGTGGAAGGAAAAAGGCGTATGGATTTCGCTTTAACTGCTTTAGAGGAGATAATGACGGTTACTGACGCAATTATCGTAATCCCGAATGAGAAACTCTTGAAAATCGCTCCAAACTCATCTTTAGAGGATGCATTTCGACTAGCAGATGATTTAGCTATTAATGGTGTTTTAGCCATCGTTGAATTGGTTGCAACGCCAGGACGAATCAATGTAGACTTAGCTGATTTAAGAACACTATTTTCATTAAGTAAAAAACCGACAGGTATTTCAATAATCTGGAGAGGTGTATCAGAGGAAGAAAACCGAGAAAAACGCGTAACAGAAGCCGTACAAACTGCTATGGAATTTCCTTTTATCGATGTTGACCTCTCTCATGCTAAAGGTGCTATTGTCAATATTACAGGTAGTCACGATCTTACACTTAAGGAAGCGCAAGAAATCGCTCAATATGTCGTAAATGAACTTGATGAAAATGTTCAAGTCATCTGGGGACTTATTATAGACGAAAACCTAACGAATACTGTAAAGGTAACCACTGTTATTTCAGCGGTTGAAATAAATCTAACTGATTTTATTGAATAGCCTAAGGAGTTCTATAGTAATTATTTGTCTTTAAAAATAGTTTTAGATCCCTTGATTGAACTTCTCGCGCGCTTTCGCTACTTTTAATGCAATTAATGCTGCCGCTGTGCCTGCCCCGATTCCATTATCTATATTTACTACCATCACACCAGGCGCACAAGATTGTAGCATTGAGTTAAGTGCCGCTAACCCCTTGCCTCCTAGACCATAACCTACTGGGCTTGGCACCCCAACTACAGGAATGTCCACAAGTCCGGCTACAACTGAGGGCAAGGCACCCTCCATCCCTGCCACAACAACTAATGCATCTACATCTTCGTCTAGCATCGTTTTTAGATGAGGCAACAATCTATGTAAGCCTGCAATTCCTACATCATATGCTGTATATGTTGAAACACCCATTGCTTCTGCAATAATTCGTGATTCCTCAGCAACAGGTATGTCTGAAGTTCCTGCTGCAAAAATCCCTATTTTCCCAGGGACTTTTTTGTATTCGTATCCTTTTTTCTTTAAGATTAGCATACGGGCACGTTCATTAATCTCAAGTTCAAGTGAATCCGGGAGAATTGTTTTTACCTCATCTATAACCTTGTCAGAAATCCGTGAGAGTATGGTATAGCCACTCTTACTCGCCATTTTGACGGCAAGGAGGGCTGCGTCTTCAGGACGTTTTTCTTCCGCTAGGATTACTTCAGGAATACCTGTTCTAGCCTGGCGATACAGATCTAGTTTTGCAATATCATTAACTTCTTCAATCGCTGTTGAAATAAGATCTCCCTTCAGTTGCAGTAACTTCTCTGCCTCCTCGATGCTAAGTTCCTTACACGCTATCTTTTCTAAAATCTCTTTTAGTTGCACGCTAATACACCTAATCTTAAGTTTCTTACTGTGTTTATAAAACTAAGGATCTATAGATCTTAAATAGAAATCTTAAAAATTGACTATTAAATTTAAAAAAAACAGTTTTCGTTTTTATGATAATCGAAAGAGGTAGAAGCAGGAGGTACTTGTTTGATTAACTCATTCAGTCAAAAGATCACTTTAATTGATTCCAGCATAGCTGGCATTTCTGGGGATATGTTGCTTGGCGCTTTAGTCGACGCGGGGGGCAATAAAGTGAAATTCAAAATTAGCCGATTAGCTGAGGTCATTCCCGAATTTCTTCCTGATTGTAAAGAAATTAACATAGATTTTGAAGAAGTAAATCGAAGTGGTATTCGAGCAACCAGGATCGGAATTAATATTCACGAACATATTCACCACAGAGAAGGGGCAATCCTCATGGAAGCAATAAATCGGATCCTCCCTGAATTTGACCTATCTAAAAAGGCCTCTGAATTTGCCGTTAATGCATTAAAAACATTGATTCAGGCTGAGGCTACGGTTCATAATGAGCCCTTTGATCACGTCCACCTTCACGAAGCAGGATCGGCTGACACCATTATTGACGTTGCGGGAATTGCAATTGCGCTTGATTCTTTAGGCGTTTTTAATTCAAAAATTTATGGAACTCCTCCCTCCATTGGCGGAGGCATAATTGAGATCGATCACGGGACGTATCCCGTGCCACCACCTGCGACTACAAGAATTTTGAAAGACTATAATATCCCCTTTAAGGGTGGGCCTGTTGAGAAGGAGTTGGTGACGCCGACTGGAATCTCTATTCTAGCGAATCTTGTTACAGAGTTCGTTGGTGTGTATCCTGCTATGACCATTAAAGTGGAGGGTTACGGCGCAGGGAAGTACGAGTTTCACGGCATCCCCAATGTAACGCGAATTATCATTGGAGATGCCGCCATACGTCAATTTTCTGTGGCTCGTAAGTTTTATGAAGATGAAATCATCAAACTTGAAACAAATGTCGACGATGTCACAGGAGAGGTATTAGGGTACACTATGGATAAACTTCTAGAGCATGGGGCTTTAGATGTCAGTTATTTGAGCACTGTCACAAAAAAGAATCGTCCTGGTTACCTCATTACAGTAATCGCAAGACCGCAAGATAGTTTGAAGCTAGCTTCGATCCTATTCGAAGAGACGGGTACGCTTGGAATCCGTACTGTCCTCGAACATCCACGGTTGATCCTTAGTCGCAGTATCGAGAAAATATCTATTACGATTGATGGAAAGGAGTTTCATGTAGGAATCAAGATTGGAAAGGACTCAGAAGATAATATTCTCACACTAAAACCTGAATTCGAGGACACAAAAGATATAGCTAAGGAAACAGGGGAATCAATGAAAACTATTTCTGAGATTGCTTTAAAGAAAGCTCGTGAAACATTCGGCACAGAACTTCCTAAAGCATACCAAAACGGCAAGAAGTAAAAAATATTTATTTTCAAAGAAAGAGCAGGGCTTTTATAAAAAAACATTAAGGAAAGGCTAGTGAATAGAGGGACAAAAAATTGAGAACAAGAAAAGAATTAGCGGATATTTTAAGAGATAGACAATTAGAACGTGCACCAGAGATAGCAGATCAATTAGGATTTGACTTAAATGCCTTTAAAAAAACCGTATCTGATTTATCTGATGATGAGATTATCCTGTCATACATTACCTGTTCGCAATGTGGTGAGGCAGTAGCTAGTTTAGAAGATGTTGATACAATTCTTGAGCAGAATCCAGAGACATTTGATGACTTTTGGGACATATTACAGATTTTTGGATCAACACATGACTGGGAGTCATGTCGCTGATCGACCCGCCGAGTATACATTTACATAACGATTATCTTGTAAATTTTGATAACTTTTAAATAATATATTTTTTCTAATATTGTTTTGATATTAACTTGTAAGAAAGTATCTTAGGTGGTTTTATGACAACTATCTCTGTTTCAATTGATGAAGAATTAATTGAATGGTTAGATCAAATGATTAAAGAAGGTATTTTAGCCTCTAGGAGTGAAGCAGTCAGAGGTGGCATTTATTCATATATTAAAGAAAAAATAGGGATTAAAACGCGAGAAGAACTAATAGAATATCTGAAAAAACGACAGAAGTCACCCTTTCAACCTGGAAT
>NZ_JAHPYX010000228.1:0-18334 GCF_019058535.1 Candidatus Borrarchaeum sp. | reverse complement strand
GCATTCAATTGGTCGCAGAGCCCTTAGACGAAAAAAGTATTAGTTTAATAGCAGATAAGGAGATAACAGAAAAAACAGATCAAAGAAGAATAATTAAAACCCTTATTGAGAAAGCCAAATGGCCTAAAAATGAGGCACGCTCAATACTCTATTTGGACAATTTTGCAAACATTTTAGTTAACGAAACCTCAAGAGTTCCTTTTTTTTCGGAAGCTAAGGATATTATCATTGCAAGTTTTAAACAAGCTATGCAAGCAGGCCCCTTAGCACAAGAGCATATACGGGGCGTCAAAGTAACGATTAAAGAGTTAGAACTTAGTTTAACCGCCGAACATCGTAGCCCCTCAAATATAGTTCCAATGATGACTTATGCAATTTTTGATATAATTTTAAAGGGTAATCCTGTCTTATTAGAACCGCTGTACAAAATCCAGGTGAGAATTCCATCTGAATTCATCGGAAAGGTTACAAGTGTGCTGAACAGAAGAAGAGGTAAAATATCTGATAGTTCTCAAAAGGGTCATATTGTAACAATCACAGGCACCATTCCAGTAGCAACAACTTTAAACCTAACAACTGAATTACGTGCTGAAACTTCCGGATATGCGTTTTTTCAAACAGTTTTCTTGAATCAGTGGAGTCCCTTAAGCCCGAAAGTTTCACAGGAAGTTATTCACGAGATACGTTCACGTAGAGGATTACGAGGTTTGCCCAATATTGATTAAAAACAACTATTGACTTTTGGATTGAAATAATTCCGTAGGATCTAATTCTACCTCATTTATGAGCGAACCACACTACCAATTCAGCTCCAATTTGATCCACACGTCCAAATCCTACTCTTTCAAATTGGATGATATCGCCTATTTTAAGGGTTCTCGTAGCAAGCTCACTAAATCCATTTCTTACGGATCCGTCTGACATCAACAATCTTGTTTTCACCAAATCTCTAGAGATAGGTAGCCAATGAATTATTTTCTTTTTCTTTTTCAATACAATTTCAACTTCCCGACTGTGAAAGACTGCTTGAAGACTATCAACTTTTTCGACTACGATGTTAAATAAATCCTTTAACCTGACTAGTTCTTGTTCAATAAATTGTTGTGCATCAGTCTTAGCAACATAAAGATTTGCTTTATTTTTCACTACAAATACTTTGAGTTCTCTGTTTCCTCTTTCTGGGAATTCGGGATGCAGAGGTATCTGAGCTATTTTAGTTAATTGAGGTACTTTTTCAATTACTAGTTCAACAGGATCTTCCACAAAGAAGTATCGATTCGCAATAGGATCAATTAATTTCCTATTGAAAGAGTCCAATGTCTCCATGCCGATACGAATGTCCGTTTTGCTCAGACCGCTTGCAATAGCTAACTCTTTAAAAGCTTCTGGCTGGAACCCTCGGCGAAGAAATGCTCGAATCGTTGGTAAACGTATGTCATCCCACCCCGAAATTTTCCCTTCTTTTAGCCACTGTCGGATTTGCCGCTTGTGGATCTTTCCCCAAGGATCTGGCAGGTAGACCATACCGAACTGCGTTGATTCTGGTGGTGTCCAACCGAAGGATGCATAGATTTCAGCTTGAATGCTCGCATTATGCTGGTGCTCTTTAGCTCTGAAAACATGGCTTATGTTGGAATAGTGATCTTCAATAGTACACGCATAATTATATAGTGGATAAACTCTATACTTAGTGCCAGTACGTGGGTGTGGTGTATCAATTATTCTCAGAAGGGGTGGGTCTCGCAAAACAGGATTTTTGTGATCCATAAGTGTTTTTAATCGAACAACAGCGTCTCCCTCAGCGAAGAAGCCGTCAAGCATTTTCGTCCATCTTTCGAGATGTTCACCCCTACTAAGCGATCTATGAGGGCAATTCCGCTTTTCCATTTTGTAGTTTTTAAACTCCTCTTGCGTACACGTATCTACATACGCCTTTCCATCTTTAATTAACTCTGCTGCTTTTTCGAGATAAAGATCAAAATGATCAGATTCGTATGCAATCTCGTCCCATTGAATTTCAACTGCATTTAAATCCTCTAAGATCCAGTCATAGAATTTTTGATCAACACGCTTGGGATCAGTATCTTCAAATCGCAAAACAAACTTACCATCGTACATCTTAGCATAAAGATAACTAAGTGAAATCGCTCTTAATAGATGACTAATATGTAATGCACCGCTTGGAGCTGGAGCAAATCGTGTAACTATTTGCTCATACTTATCAACATTAGGTAATGGCGGAAGTTTACCTTCCTCTTTTTTCTCTTTTTTAACTTCAAGGAGTTCTGGAAAATCTCTCTCTACTTCTCTTATTTGGTCGTCTAGTGAAAGATTGTTTATATCTGTAATTACGAACATGAAGACGTCCTCGATCTCCTTATGTTCTTTTGTCAATTCTGGGTGTTCTGAGAATAGAGTTGACATCGCGGGTCTGAGTTGTGCATGTCCCTCATGTTTTATTGCATTAAGGAGAATATATTTTCTAGCTAGTTTCTGATAGTCCATTATAATTCCTTCTAAAACTTGTTTATTTTTAGCGTAGTCTAATTGCAGTTTCTTGGGTGGCTACCAGTTGACGTTTTTGTTAACAAATGTATCGTTTTGTCGACATATATTTTATAGTGGAGACTGATGAGTTGAGTTCACAGCATACTGCTAACAGCAACGCTGCCTTTTTATAACCGCTTCCTAGAGTAAATATGCCAGTAACTGAATGGCCTCACACACCATTCCCATCATCCTAGGGGAATGTTCACAACCATGACCTCTCTGACGCAAGCCTATCCACTGAAACTCCTACAGGATACCATCTTACGCCACCAACTTGACTTGTTACTTGATTTGGCTAGCGATGTGGGGCAAAAGGGGAGAAGGTCAGCGATCCAAGAGCTCGTCAAATTATAAAAAGCGGTAGGTTCTTTTACTGTGGCGCGTGTAGTTATTTGGCAGACCGCTATTATATTGCCTCTCTTAACATCTATCGTGTGTATCAAGAACTGCAGAAAAAAACCTATAGTTTAAAACACTCAAGGCCTGTTCCCTATATGGCGCCAGGTAATCCGCTCAACCGTCCTAGCGGGGACTCCACTTCATTGATCGTGGGTGGATAGACATTCTATAAGAGATGTCTATTATGAAAGGAACGGTCGGTCTTATATTCTAATGAATATAAAAGCCAACCTTATTAATTTGTACATAATCTAAGTCGTTAACTGTTGTATGTGAGCTACCTCGTGCGAAAGCATTGAGGCTTCCTGCTTCTACGACAGACTCGATCCCCTGGCGGGTTACGGAGGTCTTATCTCCACAGGCTTAACATCCCTACGCTCCGTAGGTACTACTACGATGTTAATGCAATCAGAGTATGCACCTTGTCTCAAATGTGCGTATTATCCCTCCAATTGCCTTTGATATCTTCGTAACACCACCTATATAATATTAGGGAGCCCCCTCTATAAGTGATGAAAGTGAACCCATACTCACTATCGCAATTCATCACCACGCTGAAGCGGTGGTGCATTCTTGCTTAGCGACTCGTAAAATTCTTAGATATCTAAAGAAGTAAGAGAAACAAAAAGAGGTTTGAAAATGTTTTGGTATTGGGAACTTGTTATTGGTATCTTAACAATAGCCTTAATGACTTTTATAGAGATCAAGAGTCAAAAGATTGACAATGGAAAAAACATAAAGTGGATCAAAGAGCGTTTCACTTGGATCTTAACATTGTTACTATTCGGATTGGCTATTTGTTTTACTGCAACAATCCTTTTAACAGAAACGTATGCAAACAGCGGTAAAAATGTTCCTGTCCCTGTTATTCTACAGTTGCTTCAATTTTCATCATGGGATGCTGTTCATTCATTTCTGACCGATAATTTTCTTGGCCTTTTTTGTATATTTGTAATCCCAATGTTATTTTTTAGAGAAGTTGGCTTATGGAAAAGTATACAGATTGCTCTTTTAACTACCTCAATAGCATATTTTATACCCGTGATTACTGAACACTATTGGTTTTTTATTCATGATTTGATGGGTTTTAGAGAATTTGGGGACTTGTATGAAAATGGTGCTCCTGCTTGGTTTTCAAATCGGATAATAGCTGGAATTTCGATAATCATAGCATTTTTCATATCACGAGCTCAACTTCCCGAGCAAGAAAGGTTGTTCAATTTCCATTTTTTTAAAAGAAAATTGGACTATTTGAAGTCAGTCTACAAAAATCTAAAATAACATGATTCTTCATATGCATCTAGAGATTGAAAATGATAGAAACGCAGAACCTCACTAAAAAGTTTGGAGATCAAACGGCGGTAAAGGAAATAAATTTATCCGTTCCTGAGGCATCAATTTATGGGTTCTTAGGTCAGAATGGAGCTGGCAAAACCACAACGATACGCATGCTTACAGGACTGATAAGACCCACAAGTGGTTTTGGTGCGATTTCGGGATTTGATATTGTAAAAGAATCTCTGTCAATCAGACGCATAACTGGAGTATTGCCCGAGGAGTTCAAGTTTTATCCTTCTCTTTCTGTTTTTCGGGCTCTTATGTATATAGGACGGTTGGATGGAATCAAAGAAAATTTGGAAGATAGTGTTTTGGAGGTAATAAAACTAACAGATTTATCAAAGTACAAACTCTCAAAAGTAGGTACTCTTTCAAGGGGACTAAATAGGCGATTTGGTTTGGCACAATCCTTACTAAAAAGTCCTAAAGTCCTAATATTAGACGAGGCGACTTCAGGTCTTGACCCAATCGCCAGAAGAGAGACTCACACATTATTAAAAACGTTAAATAAGGAAAAGGGCGTAACGGTCTTTTTTAGCACTCATATTTTGAGTGACGTTATTGAGTTGTGCGATAGATTCGGTGTATTACGAGACGGAATTCTTGTAATAGAAGAAAACATGGATAATCTCGCAACAAAAGAAGAAACTAAACTTGAAGAAATGTTGCTAGATTATATGGGCGGATCTAGCTGAATAATGAATGAATTGAAAATAAGGAGTATGAAACGCACTATGACGACATTTACAGTCATACGCACAGAATTTCAATTATACGCACAGAAAATCAGGTTTTTCCTTATTATTAGCTTCGTTGTGGCAATAACATCACTTGCTGGCATTATAGTAGAAATTGATGATCCCTTAAGACTTTTTATGCCTCAAGCCCTTGCTTATTATCTAGGTATTTTCATCGGACTGAGTGTGATTTCAGAAGATTATGAAAATAAAACATTGACGGCACTCGTTTTGAGAGCAATTCCTCGTCGCACCATAATTATTGGAAAGTCAGTATCATTAGTTTTAATCTATACTATGATAACTATAATTTCTCTTATAGTTGCAGACATCATTTTTTTAGCTCTTAGCGGAAACCATTACAACGTAGTCCTACTTTTCAGGGCATTTGCTTCGAGTGTTCTTACTGCATTCATCATGATTTCTTTGACAGTTCTTGTTTCAAGTTATTTTCTCAAAATGGTTCCAACGGCAGTTGCATCCTTTGTGATCTTTCTCCTATTAATCTTGCTCTCTATTGGCGCCACATTTGCGCCAATTGTAGCATATTCTAGTCCCTTCTTCTATGTTACTGATTTAGGGACACCAATCCCGATGACCCCCCAAGAAATAATCATTTCAATTATTGGAGCATTGATCTATGCTGTAATCTTCTTAGGACTCGCAATACTATTTTTCGAAAAAAGAGAATTAGAAAATCTTTGAAATTAATCCTTTCTCCCAAAAAAAACCCTATTTTGGCTCTTCAAACAAACTTCGGGCAATTATCTTTAAAATATCTATTTTCTTAATGTTAAGAGGCGATCTTATTGTATGATGTAGCAATCATCGGTGGAGGAATCGCAGGACTCACTGCAGCAACCCTTCTAAGTAAAAAGGGCTTTAATGTAGTCGTTCTTGAAAAGAGTACTAACTTAGGTGCTCATAATAAACTTCAAATGCAAGGTTTTCCAGCATTTGAAATTCCTACCCTTCCTATTCGTGTACCTTTGAAATATAAAGTTAAGAAAGCCCTTTTATGGACTCCAAGTCAGTCCGTAATTCCTTTTCACTTCGAAAAACCAATTTTATATTTACATTATCGAGGAGCAGAGCATTCAGTTGATACATTCCTGCATAAATTAGCTCTTAAGGCAGGTGCTAGCATAATAACAGCTTCAGAGGTTCGAAAACTAGGCTTTGGCAAAACAATAAATGAAATTACGACTTCTGGTGGTGCGAAGTATAAAGCTCGTTGTATACTCGCTGCAGATGGGGCTAGTAGTCGCACAAGAAGAATACTTAGAGTCGATGTGCTTGAGCCAAAGGGGATCGGTTATGGGGCGGTGATGGAAAACATCGATATAGAGCCAATGGAGATCCATGGAGCCTTTTCCCAGAAAATCGCTCCCATGGGTTATAGTTATATTATAGGGCATTCGGATGAAACTGCGACTGTTGCAGTTTCAGCACGTCCAAACTATTTGGAATTGAAGTTAGGAGAATATTTTAAAAGGACATTAAAGTTCTTTCGACCAATCATAAAAAACGGTAAGAAGATTAACATATTTTCTGGGATTGTAACTTGTGGTAATGGAACTCAGACTCTTGTTCACAAAAATATTTTATTTATTGGCGAGGCAGGAGGGTTTCAAGACCCTACCTTGGGTTTTGGCATGGCGCCGTCTATGAGGTCTGCTGAAATTGCTGTAAAACTTATAGCGGATGCTTTAGCTACTGCGGATGACAGAACTATATATTTAAAGAAGCTAGAACAGTACGATAAACTTGCTAAAATGAATTTAACAAAAAAAGAAATCAAATGGAAGTGGATTATGCGAAAAGAAATACTAGAAAAGATCTCAGATTACCAACTAGATTCGCTTTTGCAAATGCTTCATGGAAAAGATAAACTAATAGAAAAAGCATTAACTTTAGGGCTCAAACAACTTTGGCCTTTTCTAATAACTACATTTTTCCTTCGGCCTTTTCTATTTGGTCATCTTATTAAATCAATGAAATCATTAGTCCACTTTAAAAAAAACACACTCATAAACACAGAAATGACCAACTTCTAATAATTTCTAGGTTGTTTCAGCAGAATTTCTGTTACAGCACATTGTTTGCATCTATAATTGTTATCCAAGCATATTCTCGCAACTTTGGAGCGATTCGAAGCAAAAAATTGTCGATATCGTCCAATATCTTTTGTAACGTTTCGTATAAAGCGGGCCATCTATAATGGAAGAAATAGGAAGCGCCTGAAAATAAAGCTAATTCTCTGTGACGGACATATCTGAAACAAGAATTAAAGGCATCGAGAGTTCGTGACAAGTTTAAAGGTTTTTCTGTAGGGCTTCTATCATAAGGATCCAGAATAGTTCTATTAATATTTGCCAATGGATTTTTATCGAGAGGCTCAATGAAAATCGCTCTTCCTGATGGAACAAGGCAAGATTTAATTTTCTTAATGCTTTCTTCTAAAGAATAGGTAGTTAGATGGTGTAGTACTGAACGACAAAGCACTATATCAAATTTTCCGGGTAATTGGTCTACATCAATGTTTGCAACGAGAAAATTTGTTTTATCTGAAACCTCCATTTCTTCAGAGAGAATCTTAGCCTTTTGTATTGAAATAGGTGAAATATCGACACCCATTACCTTGTATCCCATTTTTGCAAGAAGTATGCTATCAAATCCCAAACCACATCCAATGTCTAAAAGAGTCTTTCCGGTTAGCAAAGGTTTGATATACTTCCATGTGATTTCCTTAAGTCTTTTTGAGACCCCTAGTTTAAGTTCATCTTTATTAAATCTCTCGGCCACCGAATCTTGATACGCTCTTTCAATCTCAGCGATTTTGCTAGTCATTTATCTACTCACTACAATGACGCTATGAATTAGTTTTTTTAACTTATTAAGCGGATACTGATATGAGTAACTTGTTAGGCCTTAAATATATTTTAGATAACTATAAAGTCTCTGGAAAGCTATTGAAGAAAAAACTCAACCCTAATAAGTGATTAAAAGTTAATAATAGGCACCGAAAGAATCTTAAAGGCAAGGATAGTTACAGCATAGAAGCCGTTTTAAGTGAAGTATTACAGAATTTGACTAACTATTTCATTTTATATGACAAATAACGAGGATTACTATGCTTGAACTCATTCTAATCGGCGAAATCGCAGTTGCTTTCTTGCTAACTCTTATAATCACGCCTTATATAAACAAATTCTTAATTAGTAGAGGATATACCAGTAGAGACGTACATAAAAATGAACCAACAGAGGTACCGACTTTTGGGGGGATTGCTCCAGTTATAGCAATTTTTGCAAGCCTTCTTATTCCCATTTTCTTTTTCGATCTACTAAATATCCTCCAATTAATTGCTATTTTGTTTACAATTTCCTTGATTACGTTGATTGGCATTTTCGATGATTTAAAAACAATTCCGCAACTGCAAAAAACAATTTTTTGTGCCGCT
Organism: Candidatus Borrarchaeum sp.; assembly: GCF_019058535.1. Lineage (NCBI taxonomy): Archaea > Promethearchaeati > Candidatus Borrarchaeota > Candidatus Borrarchaeia > Candidatus Borrarchaeales > Candidatus Borrarchaeaceae > Candidatus Borrarchaeum > Candidatus Borrarchaeum sp. Next base: position 9,847 of record NZ_JAHPYX010000228.1, on the reverse strand, counting down.
GCAAGTATTCCGCTCTACTTTGTACTCCATGACACAAAATTAACATTACCCTTTCTAGGAACCTTGGATATAGGCTGGTTTTTCCTCATTCTTATCGCATTCACTGTAGTAGTCTCTTCTAATTTAACTAACATGCTTGCTGGATTCAATGGTCTTGAGGCTGGCCTTGGAATCATCACATCAGCAGCACTAGCCATAATTCTCACAATATCAGGACGAATATCGTTTCTAACGCTCTTGATTCCATTCACTGGTGCATTAATTGGCTTCATTTTTTATAATTGGTACCCTAGCAAGACTTTTCCTGGAGATACCCTTACATTAACGATAGGAACCGTTTTAGCGTGCGTTGCCCTTGTTTCTCAACTTACTTTCTACCTTGTTATCTTGTTTATTCCCTATATCATCGATTTTTTAATGAAAGCCACAGTCAAATTTCAAGGTCGCAAACTGTATGGCGATACAAAAATCAGAGCCGATGGAACTCTTAAACCACCAAAATATCCTGCAGTAGCTCATGCCATCCTTAAATTCACCCCAATGACTGAAAAACAGTTAGTAAAAGCGCTCATTATAATAGAAATAGTATTTGCTCTCATTGCAATAAGTCTAGCATTACTTAGTTTTGTATTTTCTTAAATCTAAGAAATCTCTTTTATTTATGTAATTTAAACTGATTTGAGAAATAAGTGACTCGGAGGTTACAAATTGGGAGAACAAAGAAAATTATGGAAAATAGGGCAAATAGATGCTATTGGTATCCGAAGCCCTCACGAAAAAGAATTACAAGAGTTTAGCAATTCAAAATATCCTTTATTTAAAGATTTGGCAATCGATAAGATGAGGGATTTTGTAGTTAATGATATCGGAGGAAAAATGAACAACATCGGTCTCGGTGAAGATTGGACAATTACCTTTGAAATATTCCCTCAGGTAAATATCCATATTTCTTATTCTTTCTTCGGTGATGAATTTGGTGATGAGATGGAAGCAGAGTTGAAATACTACTTTTCGGGAGAGCGAGTCCATTTAATTCCTGGTGAAGACCTTGTTGCATTTGTAGATATTTTGTTGGATTTTATTGAGAGAATGATTAAGAATGAAGAACCTTTCGACAAGAATTTTGATGTAAAATCCAAAATGATGGAAAATGTCTTAACCCAAAGAAGTGAGCCTTTCAAATTTTTGAAGGACGAAGATCAAGAAAAATTGTCTACTTTTCTGGGCGCCAAAATACAAAAAACGTCTGATAGATGGTCGATCATACGAGAAGTATTTCCGAACATATTTACTGAAATTGTCTGGAATACTAAAGAAGGTTTAGATATTGAATTCTCTGGTGAAAATCTCGCGAAAAAGATCAGTAGCGTCCATGCTGAATTTTTAGGAATTTTTACAATTAACCAAATATTACGTTACATTACGCTGAATAACCTGGACAAGAACTTACCAGATATATGTTACACAATGTTTTCAAGATACTTCACTAAACAAAAAAATTGGGATCACAGGAAAAAATGACTTTTCCTTCACATCTCTCGCCTCTGGAAGCCCCTACTCTTTAGGGTGGGGTAATTGACTCTCATTCTGTTTTCACTTCTTTGAGTAATCTACAAGACTGTTTTCGTTAATATTTCACGTACAGATAGGTATGCAGGAGAATCGTTAGGAAGTTCTAAGAGGGATTTTCCGACAAGATTGTATTCTTGAACAAGTGGATCGGTAGGGATTTGTCCCACAAGATTCAAACCATTTTTTTCAGCATATTGTTGAATATACTCTAGTGCTGACTCGGTAACTCTATTCGCTACCAGATAGACCTCCCGAAATTCTATCTTCAATTTTTGTGAGAGTTCTTTGATTCTAAGTGCTGTTTGGAGTCCCATCTTGGAAGCGTCAGTTATTACATATAAATAATCCACATCGCGATCTGTTCTTCGTGCAATATGCTCTAAACCTGCAGGCATATCCATGAGTGCATATTCATAATTTCCAACATAATTATCAAGAATACTCGTAAGTGCAGTATTGATATAACAGAAACATCCTTCTCGCTCTAATGCCCCCATAACTAACAAATCAAAAGTATCGCCTTCATACAAGACTTCAAACAGTTGCGATTCTATGTGGGACTTTTTGTTAAAGTCGGGAGGCAACTGCGACATACGGTTCATTAAATCGAAACAAACATCGCCTACTGTTTTTTGAACTGGTGTGTCCAGCAAATCTGGTATATTTGAGTCAGGATCTGCATCAACCACTAAAATGTTTTTTTTCCCTAGTTCGAGTAACGCTTTCAAACTCAATGCCATAAAACTCGATTTGCCTGTTCCGCCTTTGCCAGATGATCCAATAACATAATTCATTTTAAACCACCATGGAGACTCCTAACAAAAAGGAGTGATAGTTGACTATCATCACCTCATCTACTCACAAAATGGGAATTAACTCTTAAAATCTTATTTATCGTAACAAGAAGAAGATAACAATGAACTCAATTTCCAAGAGTTTTCATTGTTTTCTATTTGATGTATCCATTTGATTAAGAAGATTTCTGGCATGTTTTTGGGTTATGTTATAACTGTAACTTTCTTTGAAAGCGGGGATTAGTAACTATTCATCTAAAAATGTCATTTAGCGTTTCCGTACGTTTCAATTTTGCGATAAAAGTAACTAGAATATAACCTATTGAACTCGTTAAAGCAATAAAAAGTGCTCTCGCAAAGATTGTGAGAAGATCTGTGTGAAAATAAATTCCCACCTCGAATATATAGAATATCCAAAAGTTAATGAATGTATAGATCGCATTACTTGTTCTTATTCCTGATATAAGCATCCCTGAACCGAATAGGGCCGCAATGAGGACTGAAAGTAGAGTTATTGGGAGAAGTAACGATTCAAATGAGATATCAGTTCTTCCTTGGAAGATAAACATGGCTGTCATCATTCCTATAACGATAGCGGCACATAAAACACTGAAATCAACCTGTAGAGATGATATCGTCATATAGGATCTCAAATCTACACGATCAGTTCTTTTCTCATCATAACGCGCCCATTTCGTCAACTTCATCAATATTCCTTCAAATGATTGAGTGATCTCATGTGGGAGATTCTTACGGAAGAAACGTATGGCGATAAGCCAACCAATGAAATGGAAGAAAAGTATGCTTAGCGCAAATGTGCTAAAGAAGACAAAGCCAAAGTCGTCATATAAGGAAAACCACACTCTCCACTTTACAACTCTATAGAAAAAGACTGCGCATGTATAACAATAATATAACACCATATCACCTAATTGAGGACCCACAGGTCTACCGAGAAAATACAGAATAAGTAGAGGGATTGTCCAGACGATATATTGCTCACTCATATATCTATTTAATAGCATGAATACAAGTAAGAAAATTGTTGATTCTTCAAGCAGACCAAACTTTATATTAATGATCTCTCTCTTTACGAAAATTAGCAAGGTAAATAGCCATCCCACTCCCTGAATTACCATTATGACAGAACGTTCTTTTATAGAAATACTTGTTCTAGAGATAAAATAAAATAGAATTCGATAAATTGACAGGCCTCTTGTGCCCCCTACGGCTAACAAGACAGAAGTATAGGCGTCAAAAGATAATATTAGGTATGGTACAGAAATAAGAATACAAAATATTGTTACTATGGCGTTATACTCTATAATGCGTTGCCATCTTTTTTCCTTTTGTCTTATAAAATATAGGACTACTATAGGGAGAAGCACAATCGGGAATAGCTTGTACATTACACCAATACCAAGTGAGAACGCGCTGAATCTTACCCTTTCTTTGATTAGCAGATAAAGTGCTAACAACATGAACATAGTGGGAATCGAATCAAAATGTCCAAAAATGACTGTCTGAAAATAAATCCACGGATTTAACAGAAAAAGTGCACTTGTGTAATAAGCCAGACGTTCATTATGAGTGTATTCAATGATCATTTTGTAAATCAGAAAGCCTAAAATTATCTCAGAAAATACAATCGGTAATTTAAAGTAAAATATATTCTTTCCCGCAATTAAGACTACTAGTGCTTCCGTATAGTAGAATATCGGTAGATATTTTATGTCCCCTCTTCCGTAAGGTGATTGCCCCTGCAATAATATGTCTACCGCCTGATAAACTACTTGAATATCATAAGTATGTGCAAAGAAGGATGCATAAACAAGTCGTGTAAGAAGTCCGAAAAGAAGAAGGATATATATCTTGGTTTCTCTAACCTTCTCAATACGATCTAAAAGTAGTATCCATGGGATTAGCATAAGAAGGGTGGAAAGACAAAGCGCGCTCTCTTGGAAATAAAGCAACCCTACCATGTTGTACTCCCCTAATTTCGGCCGATTTCCTTATACAGCCAAAATTTGCTATTTTTTCTAATAAAAGTTGGTGTGTTTAGTATTTTTTTATAGTATTTGCATAAAATATTAATAATCCTTTTGAATGCTAATGGTCAACAAAATGGTAAAAAGCCGGAAGGATTCCAGTTTCTTAATATATAAAAATGCAAATTGTTCTTTTAAATAGTCGAGGAGAGAATTATGTTTTCTGGGATTCAAAGTCCCTATCTAGGAATTATAATTCTAATAATCGTTTCTCTAGGAGTTACACTATTTCTAACGAAATATTCTTATTTGGATAAGCTTGCAAAAGATAAAAAGGAGAATTGGTTGCCTGTTTTATTTTTAGCATCATTCATAATCTATGGTTTATTCTTTTCATTAGTGACATTATTTCGAGCAGAACCAGAACAGATCGCAACAATTAGTAATGATATCTTCCAAGTGAATATTGGATTTACATTAATCATCTTAGGTTGTGGCCTTGCTATATTTTTCACAACCACAGAATATCAATTTAAGCAGGACTACACTTCAAAGCTTTTGATAGGTTTATCTGGCGTTCTTGCTATTATTGGCTTCATACTTATCATTAGTACTGGATTAGTTTATCATAAACTCTTATGAACTAACTCCCACCATATCAAGGAGTCTTCTTGCGTATTAAACATAAATCTTTATTATGTGTGTATTCATTGCGAGAGACACCATAAGAGACGCAACCGCCTTTATTGAGGTATATATGTGAAAGCAGTTATTATTGCAGCTGGAAAAGGCACGCGAATGAAGCCATTTACTCTCTCCAGACCAAAACCGCTTATTCCAGTAGCTGGAAAACCGCTTATTGAGCATACTATTACATCACTTAATAATTGTGGGATAACGGAAATCATCGTTGTGATCGGATATATGAAAGCTCAGATGCAGAATTATTTTGAAAGGATATCAACACAATTATTTCAAGGCTTGAAAATCACGCTTGTCGAACAAAATGAGCAAAAAGGCACAGCACATGCCTTAAAATTTGTGGAAGATTTCATAGATGAAGCATTCATGTTGATAAACGGTGATATAATCACAAGTGAAAAAAATTTTGAAGATGTGCTCAAAAGATATGATCAGAAAAGTGCACCCATCTTTTCATTAACACAGGTAGCAGATCCTTCAAATTTTGGGATTGTTGATTTAGATGCAGATGATCGCATTAAGAAGATCGTAGAAAAGCCCGCTGCCGAAAATGCCCCAAGTAACCTCGCCAATGCAGGCATTTATATCCTTCCCCCTCAGATCTTTGATGCCGTTAAAGAGACCTCGGTATCTTCTCGAGACGAATATGAACTCACGGATTCGATTCAAAAGTTGATTGATAATGGGTTCTCTTTCTATGGACACACCCTATCTGAATGGTGGGTGGATTGTGGATTACCCTGGGATCTTCTTAGAATAAATGAGCAGATATTACAAGAATCAAAATTAAGAAATGAAGGTGAAGTTGAGGAAGGAGCGCGTTTAAAAGGTCCTGTTGGTGTTGGTAAGAATTCAATAATTCGTGCAGGAGCATACATACAAGGACCTGTACTTATTGGCATGGACTCTGAGATAGGCCCTAATAATTACATCAGACCATATACTTTTGTTGGAAACGACGTAAGAATAGGCAATGCAGTCGAAATTAAAAGCAGTATAATATTTGATCACACACGTATTGGACATCTTTCTTATGTTGGAGATTCAATAATTGGCGAGAACTGCAATTTTGGTGCAGGAACAAAAGTAGCAAATTTAAGGCTAGATAATAAAACGATAAAAGTTACTATTAAGGGAAAACGTGTCGACAGTGGACGAAGGAAGTTAGGTATTTTCATGGGCGATAACGTAAAGACTGGAATTAATGTTAGTTTTATGCCTGGAGTGAAAATTGGCCCAAGTTCAGCGATTGGATCTGAGATAGTAGTCTCGCGAGATGTTTCTGCAAATTCCTTCCTTCAAATTCGTCAAGATTTAGAAACGGCGGAGTGGCGTTAGTATTTGAAAACTAACTCCTTATTTCACTAACTTGACTTATTATTTGACAACAAAGACCACTAACAAAGCATTTTCCTTCGCAATCGATGACTTTAACAACTCTTGGTTCAAGTAAACATTTTGATTTTGTTTCAGGGGTATAATAGGGGCAATCACCTGTATTTGAACTAAATTCTTCAAGTAAAGCAGTAATTCGGTCTTCTCTTACTCTAGGATCAAGTTTATGATGATTATCGGTTTCTGTAGCGGAAATCATGTCATTACAAAGACTTAATTGCTCTTGCGTGATTTGGAAAGACTCATTATATTTTTTTATCAATGAAATTGCAATAGTAGGAGAAAGTACCGCATTCTGAAACGCTGAAAGACCCACATAGATCTCTACTAGCAATTCCACAAGAGATCCTTGGAATTTTTTGTATATCTCTTCAGGAAAAGACCTCGCGTTCAAGGAATAATATTCCCAAAAGATGTCTATTAAATGGAGCAAAATATCACAGTTTTGCATTGTTTTATTTATGTTTTTCTTATTTATGTTACTCACATTGTTGTTTAGTTCATCCATGGCGTTTCCTATAGCATTTAATCGGATTGTAATAGCTCGAGGATCAAATTCCATCAAATTCAAATCCCTCTTTTAGAATTTGATTCTTACCTTAACATGAATATTAATAGTGGTATCATTTGGACTATATTTCGGTACGATAAAATTAATCTTGAATTAAGGATAGCATGTATTGGAAGTAGGGTTTTTGAATGAAAACGATGAAACTAATCAAAGAGCGCAATTTGGTTAGAAAAAATTGGCGAGAAATGGATCTTAGAGTTGCACTATGCTATCCTAATAAATATCATATAGGAATGAGTTCTTTTACGATCCATCTAATCCCACATCTTTTTAATTCCAGAAATAATGTAGTTTGTGAGCGTGTCTTTTTACCTTACACAAAAGCGCAACCAACTTCAATAGAGTCAAACCAACCTCTTAAAAATTTTGATCTTATTGGATTTTCTGTACAGTTTGAAACTGATTACCCACATATCGTTAAAATGCTTCTTGATTCTTTCATTCCTCCCTATGCCAGAGAACGAGATGGTAAAGAATATCCTCTTGTCATTGGTGGAGGACCGTGTATTTCTGCTAATCCCGAACCTATAGCTGATTTTTTCGATTTGTTAGTGGTTGGTGATATAGAACCAGTACTTGATAAGATCATTGACCACTGTTTGAAGTTTAAGAATCCCAGAAATCGTCTTAATGAATTATTGGATATGCCTGGCGTATATCTGCCATCGCTAAATCAGGATACTATCAAAAGTGTCTGGGTAAATGAAATGGACAATATCTTACATCCTTTGCAGCAAATTGTCCCATTGGTTGAGCGTAAAGATAAGGTCTCTCTGGCATTTGGAAAAACGTTTCTCATGGAAATATCAAGAGGATGTAGCCATGGTTGTCGTTTTTGCCTAATTGGATACACAAACAGACCTTATAGAGAGAGATCTCTTTCTGTTTTAGAGAAAATAGTTGATAAAGGGATCGAGTTAACTGGCGTTAAGAAAATATCACTGATTGGTGCTGCGATATCTGATTATAAAAGACTTGAAGATCTTTGCTGGTATATAGTTAACTCTGGTTTAAACTTATCTCTTTCATCTTTACGAGCTGATCGTGTTACTCCATCGCTTATTGAGGCAATTGCTTCCAGTGGACAACAATCAATTGCCCTTGCTCCTGAAACAGGCACTAATAAACTTAGATATTGTACAAAAAAGCAGATGACAAATGATGATATCGCTAGGGCTGCGGAAATTGCAGCTGAATATGGAATTCATCATCTGAAACTCTACTATTTAATAGGTTTGCCAAACGAGGAAGAATCTGATTTGAAAGGAATAATTGAACAAGCAAAAGAAATCTCACAATTTAAATTTAAAAGAGGTATATCCTTAAGCATAAACCCGTTTGTTCCTAAGGCACATACACCTTTTCAATGGGATCCACAACCTCCACTTGAAATTCTTAGAGAAAAAAAACGGTTTCTTGAATCTGCTTTACGAAAATTTGCTCCAAAGATTGCTTTAAAATTTCTCGACTTTAGATGGGGTAAAATACAAGCCCTTCTTTCGCGCGGAGATCGACACTTGAGTGAAGTAATAAAAACTGTAGCAGAGCGCCATATTACACTTGGTAGTTGGAGGAAGGCCTTATCTGAAGCAAATATCAAATTAGAAGAGTATTTAAATCGTTTTTCTTTATATGATGAGATGCCTTGGGATCATATTCTGCTTAATTTTCGAAGAGCCTCATTAATTAAAGAACGAATGCTTGTGGTAAAAGGAAAATAACTATCCACAATTTATGGATAGTAAGCACAATTTATGGATAATATGCAATCTCACTTGAGATAGTGAAGTATATATAGGGATATTACCATATGAACTGTTCTGACAACAATCAAATGCTTGTGGGATTCCTGTGGAATACAAAGAGGTCAAAAAGAAATATCCATCTATTTATCAGGAACTTCAATTAGAAACTTCAAAAGTGCGCATAAGTAGTTATCGTTCTGATACAAATACTGGAGAGGCTGCAGTTGTATCAGGACATAATCTTACAGGATATATGCCCGATGTCATTGATTATCTGAGACGTTGTGACAATGAAGCGCAGGCAAAAGAAATAATTGAATTTTTGAAAGAAAAGGGTGAACTTTCTTCTGAGTATGCAGATCGTCTCATGGCTCAACTTTTAGAGCATGGTGTGCGCAGTTTCGGATCCAAAAAGCCACCTGGTTGGTATGAGCAGCTGAAAAGTCAGTAAATGTTTGAATCAAACTTGCAAATATATATTTATGCTGCTGCTTCAGATACAGGCTCAGGCTCAACTTCGGGAATCACATCAGGTACCCGTGTCACTTTTGATTTCATGATTTCACATTTTCTCAAAGCCGTTACTTTCTTCGCTGCATTATAGATCTCGCTGCCAACCTTTCCCAAAACAACTTGCTGTACAAATTGTTGAAATGTAAGTTCTTCTGCCTTCTTTTGGATAATATCTTCCATGATTTTCCGAATTATGTGTTGTTGTGTTGTCTTAGCACGTGATAGAGTAAGAACGATTGCTGTGAGCCTTAAAGTATAGCCGTCTTTCGTCGTCACATTAAAAATACCATCAATTCTGGAACTACCTCTTCTGATGAGGGAACGTAGATAATCTCGTGTGAAAACATGACCCTGATACTCTGTATAAGCAATTTTGTTTTTCACTTCATTAATTTGAAAAAGCAACTTCACATGAATTTGATTAAAATCATTAGTAATGTCGTACAATGTGGTTTCGATCCTTCTACCCACAATTTTTTCTGGATCAACCGCAACAGTCTCACCTATGTCTAGGTTGCCAAAATAACTTGGTGTTTGAATCTTATACCACTCTTTACTCTTCCATTT